>NZ_ABOX02000012.1 GCF_000172555.1 Pedosphaera parvula Ellin514 | reverse complement strand
TCTAGGTTTCCTCGGCAACCGTCTGCCAGATCGTGAAACCAGGGTGGAAGCATTCTTTCTTCAGGTTGCCCAAAAAATGCCTAACCATTCTTTCCTCCTTGGAGGCAATGGATGGGATGACAAGCCAAAATCCAAAAACGTTCGTTATGTCGGACATGTCTACACACGTGACCATAATGCCTTCAATCGTACGCCAAAAGCTGTCATTAATGTGAATCGAGAGAGCATGGCCCGATATGGCTTTTCTCCCCCAACACGAGTGTTTGAGGCAGCGGGTGCCGGAGCCTGCCTTATAACAGACCATTGGGAGGGCATTGCCCTGTTCCTTGAACCGGGCAGCGAAGTTTTAGTCGCGAGAAATGGTGATGAAGTTGCTCAACATATTTCCGAGCTCTCTGCCGAAAGGGCGCATTCGATTGGCAGGGCAGCGTTGCGTCGCATCCTTTCTGAGCACACCTACGCACACCGTGCCCTTCAACTGGAGAATTTGCTCGCCGGAAAATATCAGGAGGTGGCTTCATGAGCAGCGTATCCGGGACAGTCATGAATGAAACGGTGACGACTGCCAATCATTCGGAATCTGCAAGAAATTCCGTTCGGAAGCTAAGCACTCGGTCAAATGCCCGGCTTAAAAATGGACACGGAAAAGTTGGGGCGCGAATCACCCGGCTATCAGAGCTTTCGCAAATCAGGCCATTGCGCATTGTTATACTGGGGCTTTCGATTACTTCATCCTGGGGCAATGGACATGCGACCACTTATCGGAGTCTAATCCGTGAGCTGGCCGCCCGCGGACACCAGGTGCTTTTTCTGGAACGGAATGTTGAGTGGTATGCCTCGAATCGGGACCTTCCGAACCCGCCTTACTGTAAAACTGCACTTTATCAAAACATCACGGAGCTAAAGCGGCGGTTCACAAATGACATTCGAGAAGCGGACTGCGTGATGCTGGGTTCCTACGTTCAGGAAGGCGCCATGATTGGGAAGTGGGTGACCAAATTAGCAGGAGGCATCACGGCCTTTTATGACATCGATACGCCAGTAACGCTCAGCCGTCTGGGTAATAGTGATCTAGACTATCTTTCCAAAGCCCTCATTCCCCGGTATCATCTTTACCTTTCCTTCAGCGGTGGCCCGATGCTTGAAAAAATAGAGGAGAAATTTGGCTCGCCCATGGCTCGCCCGCTTTACTGTTCCGTAGATCCAGACCTTTATTTTCCAGAATCATCTTCAGCACGATGGGATCTCGCTTATATGGGGACATATAGTGAGGATCGCCAACCGGCATTGGAATCGTTGCTGATCAAGCCAGCCCGACAATGGAGGGAGGGCCGCTTTGTGGTTGCCGGGCCGCAGTTCCCCGGGACCATTGAATGGCCTCGGAATGTCAAACGCATTGCACATCTGCCTCCAGGCAAACACCGAAGCTTCTATAACGCCCAAAAGTTTGCACTCAATGTTACCCGCACACGGATGGTGGAAGCAGGATTTTCACCGAGTGTGCGGCTCTTTGAAGCGGCGGCCTGCGGTACCCCGATCATCAGTGATTACTGGAATGGTTTGAGCACGGTCTTTGCCGTAGGAAAGGAACTGCTCGTTGCAAAATCAGACAACGAAACCTTGCAATACCTTCTCGACCTGCCGGAATGCGAACGTCTCCAGATTGGTGAACGTGCACGGCGCCGGGTTTTGGCTGAACACACCGCAGCGCATCGAGCACGCGCTTTGGAGGGATATATTCAGCAGTTGGTTTCAAAACCTAAACAACTAGAGGACCATTCATGAAACTGGTTATTTTTGGGCTTACGATCAGTTCGTCCTGGGGAAACGGCCATGCAACCTTATGGCGCAGCCTATGTCGCGCCTTGATGAAAAGAGGCCATCAAGTGGTATTTTTTGAAAGGAATGTTCCTTACTACGCGAACCATCGCGACCTGAGCGAGATTCCAGGCATGAAGTTGGTTCTCTATGCTGAATGGGAAAAAATCATGCAAACTGCAAAAGTTGAACTCTCGGATGCAGACGTAGGCATGGTCACTTCCTATTGCCCGGACAGTATTCCCGCCTGCGAACTTCTTCTTTCCTCGACCGTCACATTAAAAACTTTCTACGATCTCGATACCCCGGTGACTTTGCATGCTTTGAAGAATGGCAGGGAGGTGTCCTATATACCTCCGCAGGGTTTTGCTGATTTCGATCTGGTCCTGAGTTACACAGGAGGATCGGCCCTGGAGGAACTCAAAACGAGGCTCAGAGCACGTCGCGTCGCCCCCCTCTACGGCTGCGTAGATCCGGAAGCTCATCATCGGGTGCCCCCAGTCCAGACATACCGCGCCGACCTCTCTTACATCGGTACCTACGCTGAAGACCGGCAAACCAGCCTCCATTGTCTTCTTATTGAACCGGCCCGCAGTTTGAGGAACCAGAGATTTGTCATAGCAGGAGCCATGTATCCGGAACAATTCCCTTGGACCGACAACATCTATTTTGTCCACCATCTGCCGCCACCTGAGCACCCGGTCTTTTATTCCTCCTCCCGTATCACCCTAAACGTCACGCGCCGAGCCATGGCTGAAATGGGATTTTGTCCATCCGGACGGCTTTTTGAGGCCGCAGCCTGTGGCACGGCAATACTCAGCGACTGGTGGTCGGGGCTAGATCAATTTTTCGAACCCGGTTCAGAAATCATTGTTGCAAACCAGACTCAAGACGCCATCAACGCCCTGGAAATGTCCGAGGAGGAAATTTCCAGAATTGCGACAGCTGCGCAGCAAAGAACACTGGATCAATACACGGCAAATCATCGTGCAAGGGAGTTGGAGGCAGCTTTGGAATCTGTTTTGCACTACAAAACAAACGTTGAATTCACGGAGGCATAAATCATGTGGGGTATTATTCCAGCGGCAGGCGCGGGCAGCAGGATTCAACCGCTCGCTTTCTCAAAAGAGTTGCTCCCGGTGGGAAGCCGGTTGGACGGTGACACCGAACGTCCTCGCGCTGTGAGCGAATACCTGGTTGAGCGCATGCTCTCCGCCGGTGCGGACAAGCTATGCTTTGTCATTTCACAGGGCAAATCGGATATCCTGGAATATTATGGCGGCAGTTTTGGGACGGCAAATATCAGCTATGTCGTGCAACCGAAGCCTTGCGGGTTGTGCGACGCCATTTTTCGCGCACTGCCTTTTATTCAACCCGAGGAGCAGGTTCTCATCGGCCTGCCCGACACAATTTGGTTTCCAGCGGACGGTCTGAGCAATCTGCCCGATGATGTTCTCTCATTTTTACTTTTCCCGGCAAAACGTCCCGAATTCTTTGATGCAGTTGTCACTGACGAAGAAAATCACGTCAAAGAAATCCAGGTGAAACAAAAGAATGCGGCATCTCCCTGGATTTGGGGTGCATTCAAAATGCCCGGCTTCGTGCTGCACAAGCTCTTTCAATTATGGCGCGATCGTGAATGTGTGGATGAATACATGGGTACTCTGGTAAATGCCTTCCTGGCTCAGGGAGGAGAGGCATACGGAGTCCACGCGGGAGAGGCCTATGTAGATGTCGGCACACTGCATGGATATCGGGAGGCCATCAAGCTTCTCACCGGGAAACCTCTGGCGGGCGCGGCTCACTGCCGGGCTCGATCGCGGGTAACGTCAGTAAAAAAAGGATCACCACGGCAATGCCGCTCAGCATTGAGAAGCAAGTCTCGGAATCCGGAAATGAATGAAACGCGACGATGAAAAACGTAACTTCTACTCTGCCCAACGTTCTGACTCAGGATGAAATTCAGCTCAGAGTTAAGCAACTGGGCAAGTGGTTTCATAACCTGGATCTTAAAGGTGTTTCAACTGCGCCGGACCATTTCCTTGGAGATTATCCGCGCATCAAATGGCAAAGTATTGCTGACATATTACCCAGGAATCTAAGTGGCAAAACAGTGCTGGACATCGGTTGCAACGCTGGCTTTTACTCGATTGAAATGAAACGACGCGGAGCCGACCGCGTACTCGGTATCGATCATGACGACTGCTATCTTGATCAAGCGAAATTTGCAGCTGAGGTATGTGGAGTGGATGTTGAATTCCAAAAACTTTCAGTCTATGACCTTGGGCAATTAGGCGAAAAGTTTGATCTGGTACTTTTCATGGGAGTTCTCTATCACCTGCGCCATCCCTTGCTTGCTTTAGATTTGATCTACGAACATGTGGCTAAGGATGTGCTGCTTTTTCAATCCATGCAGCGCGGCAGCAACACCATTGAACCAATCAAGGATAATTACTCATTCTGGGAAACAGAGGTCTTCAACGCACCGGGCTATCCAATATTGCATTTTGTGGAAAAGAAATATGCAAATGATGCAACTAATTGGTGGATACCTAATTGTGCCTGCTCGGAAGCCATGCTTCGCAGTGCTGGCTTTGAGATTGTGGAGCATCCTGAAGCCGAGACATTTGTTTGCCGCCGTAAGCAATGAGGCGATATCTGTAGTTTTGATCCTTTAGTCTGTGTGCGAAAAATTGAAACGCGCCAACCCGATTGGAAAGCTGCCAAATCCTTTTGCCTTAAATTTGATCCAAACTCGCAAGATTTAGGCGGGCCCGGGAATTGCAAATCTAATCATGAAATAATCTGCAAATGACTTCTGTTTATCGCTAAATATTTGATTTCGCGTTCAAATGAGGAAAGTTTGAATATGCGCAGTTATTTCAGTATTAGGCTTTGGCGCACTGACTCCGCTGGCAGAAAAAGACTCCAAAATTTCTCAATTACAGTTTTTTTGTGAATGATCGAGGAAAAAACAGAGCATCCAAAGTACGTGGCCGAATGCGGCGGGCATTAAAGCTGGCTTTTCCTTTCAGGAAAGCCGTTTTGGGCATTTTGCTTCTTACTTTACTGGTGGCAGTGATCAATGCCATCGAACCACTTGTTCTAAGGTATATTTTTGATAACCTGACCACCCATCAGCTAATGCGCTCGCTTATGATTGGCATAGGCGGTTTGGTGGGGTTGGGTATCTTTCGTGAAATTGCCACAGCTTTCTCCAACCAGATGACCTGGCATTGTCGACTCGGCCTGCATTACAATCTCTTGGATTCAACCGTTGAGAGACTCCATCGTATGCCCTTAAGTTTTCACCGCAAAGAAGGTGTCGGGGCAATCATGACTAAACTGGACCGAAGCATTCAAGGATTCGTCGGGGCTGTCAGTCAAATTTTGTTTAATATATTTCCAGCGGTTCTCTATTTGCTGATTTCCCTGGTCATCATGTTTTATTTAAACTGGAAGCTGGCTCTTTTAGTCCTGGCCTTTCTTCCTCTTCCCGCCGCCATCGCGGCGTTTGCAGGCCCCGAGCAAAACCGCCGCGAGCGAAGGCTCCTTGATAGATGGTCCCGCATCTACTCTCGCTTTAACGAAGTTCTATCGGGCATTGTCACTGTCCGCAGCTTTTCCATGGAGGAAGCTGAAAAAAGGCGGTTCCTTGAAGATGTTCACGAGGCAAATCAAATTGTGGTCCGTGGGGTCGGTATTGATGCCGGAGTTGGAGCAGCCACAAACCTGGTTGTCACGGCTGCACGCATCGCGGCAGTTGCCTTTGGAGGGATGCTTATTGTGCAGGGAAAGTTAACCGTGGGCACGTTAATAGCCTTTTTGGGTTACGTTGGCGGCCTCTTCGGCCCGGTTCAAGGATTAACCGGCATCTACCAAACCATACAAAAGGCTTATGTCTCTCTGGATGAAATATTCTCCATTCTTGATGAACAGGAGCATTTGGGGGATGCCATCAATGCCAGGGAAGTGATACATGTGCAAGGCGAGGTCATCTTTAAAGGCGTGCATTTCCGTTATGAAGAAGCTTCGCGTCCCTTGTTGCGTGGGATAGATTTGGTCGTCAAGTCTGGTGAAACCTTGGCCATCGTAGGCCCGAGCGGTTCCGGCAAGACCACTCTCATGGCTTTGTTAATGCGCTTTTACGATCCTGATGAGGGTGCCATTTATCTGGACGGAGAGGATCTGAGAAAACTGAAACAACGCTCTTTGCGAACCAATATCGGCACAGTGTTGCAGGACCCGCTTCTGTTCAACGACACGGTCCGTAATAACATCGCATACGGGCGCCCTGAGGCTTCACTGGCCGAGATAGAAGCGGCGGCCAAGGCAGCCAATGCTCATGACTTTATTTCTCACCTGCCCGAGGGTTATGAAACGATGGTGGGAGAACGTGGTAGTCGGCTTTCCGTTGGTGAACGACAACGGATTACTATTGCGCGTGCGCTCATCAAAAATCCGCCCATCCTGGTGTTGGATGAAGCGACTTCATCCCTGGATGCAGAATCAGAAGCTCTGGTGCAAGAGGCCTTGAATCGCTTGATGAAGGAGCGCACGACGTTTGTCATCGCGCATCGCCTTTCCACTGTGGTGAATGCCAATCGCATTATCGTCCTCAAACATGGATTGGTTGTCGAATCAGGAACCCATGCAGAACTAATGAAATTGGGCGGATACTATGCTGCTTTAGTAAAGCGCCAAACGGGTGGACTTATCCATAATGAAGGCGAATGGAGTCAATCACTCGCGACGAAAACATAGGAAAAAATTTGTTAGCGTAATAAAACGGTGGATTTTCGAGGTTCACCTTTCATGAGGTTAGCCAGGACCGCACCATAGACCATATGTGCTGCTATCATGGATTTTACCCGACCGGGCCGATCACGTTCCGGTGGCGGTAGAATATTGAAAGCCGGAATCCAACCTTTGTAGCTTGCAGCCCATACCAGAAGTCCATAACCGATACCATGGAGAATCTGTAGCTTCTTTGAAGAAGACCTTGGTTGGATCAAGGCAAAAGCCCCGCCGGCCACCATGCCAAATCCTAAATGTGCAGCGACAGCTGAAGCATTCAGCTTCAGTTTTTGTTGTTCGGATTGCTCGCTTCCTGCGAGGGCGAAAGCAAATTCGGCAATACGCTTTGGCGGATGTTCTCCCTGAATGCCCAGCTTTTTGGAGCCGAACATGAACAAACTCATCCAGATCGTGGCGAGACCACCGGCCACCGCACCTTGAATCAAGCGGGAACTTTGCTTCCTGTCCATAACATGAAATCTGCTTGTCAGCCAGCTTCAAGGAAGTCAGCCGAGGCGATTGGCGAATCAGCTCCAAGGCTTCAGCACAATCTTCACACAATTATCCTCCTTGTTTTTGAATATCTCATAACCGTGTGGTGCCTCGTCAAGCTTCATGTGATGAGTGATTACGAAAGTCGAGTCAATTTCCCCCTTTTGAATTCTCTCCAGCAGCGGGCGCATATAACGCTGCACATGGGTCTGTCCGGTCTTGATAGTCAATGAACGATTCATGATCGCACCAAAAGGCACTTTATCCAAAAAGCCCCCATACACTCCGGGCACTGACACGGTGCCTCCATTGCGACACGACATGATAGCCTGGCGCAGAACAATCGGCCGGTCCGTTTCCAGCATGGCGGCCTGCTTCACCCGGTCGTAAGCGCCAGCGAGGCCATGGGCATGGGCTTCCATGCCTACCGCATCAATGCAACGATCGGGGCCGCGACCCCCAGTCATCTCCTCCAGGGCGTCATATACATCCACACGTTCATAATTTAGCGTCACTGCTCCGGCTTTCTCCTCTGCCATTTTCAATCTTTCTGGAAAGCGATCAATGGCTATCACCCGTTCCGCTCCCAGCAGGTATGCGCTCTTGATTGCGAACTGGCCAACTGGTCCGCATCCCCAGATTGCCACCGTATCTCCAGGCTCGATGTCGCATTGCTCTGCTGCCATATAACCTGTGGGCAGGATGTCGGACAGGAACAGCACCTGATCATCTGGCATTCCCTCTGGAACCTTGATCGGGTTGACATCCGCATACGCCACACGGGCGTACTGTGCCTGCCCACCGGCATATCCTCCCAACAGGTGTGAGTAACCATAAATTCCTGCCGGTGAGTGTCCCCACATTTCTTCTGCCAGGGCAGCATTTGGATTGGAGTTTTCACAGAGGGAGAACATTTTCTTTTGGCAGAAAAAGCAGTTCCCGCACGCAATCGGAAAAGGAACCACCACCCGGTCTCCCACTTTTAGATTCTTTACCGCGCTCCCCAACTCAACCACCTCACCCATAAATTCATGGCCCAAAATGTCTCCCTTTTCCATGGTCGGAACATAACCGTCATAAAGATGAAGGTCAGATCCACAGATTGCTGAAGAGGTAATCTTTACGATGGCGTCCCGTGGATTAAGAATTTGTGGATCAGGAACATTTTCCACCCGCACATCGTTTTTCCCATACCAACAATTTGCTTTCATCGCTCTTTCCTTCGTTTAAATTGGTTAAGTCATGCTTGTTTCCTCCAGATTGGAGAACAACTTTCCCTGGATCGTTTCAGGTTAGCCTGCTGATATTGCTCCTTGATAAGGCGGCTTCCGGCAGCTTGTTCATGTCCGAATAAAGTCGTCAAATTTCCAGGAAGTGCTCCGGGAGCGTCCTGCCGGTTGTCCAGACGTGGTTGGAATTTCTCCCGTTTCCATCATCTGCTTGAAGCGATGCAAATCAACATTCAGTTGCATTTCCGGTTCTTCCCCGAACAGTTTCGCAAATCGTGCGCCGAGAATTCCTGCTGGCGGACGATAATCCATCACTGCTCGTATCACCGTCCCGCGTCCACCCGGCGCAGGTTCAAAGTGCACCGCCCCGGCGTTGTCCACATCAGCCCCCTCCAGTGATCGCCAGGCGATATACTCATTAGGTTTTTCATCCACGATTTCTGCATCCCACTCCACATTGAATCTTGCCGGTCCCTTGGCTATCCAATGCCAGCGATTTTCTCCGGTTTCTTTGACTGATATCAAATGATTCATGAAGCGGGGCAGGCTTTCGAAATTGTGCCAGAAGTTGTATAATTCTTCGGGTGGACGATTAATGGTAATGCTCTTCTCCACATGAATGGCGCCGCTCTTCGCCCGACTGCGGGTTACCCGCTGACTGCATATCACATCTAAAGCGGTGACACCCAGCACTGCCGCAGTGGCCACACCCAGCCTGTTCCTTTTTGAATTCGCCGAGCCCATCTGCTTCAATAAAAACGTCAAATCCATCGCATCTCCCGCAACCCGCGACCAAAGCCACACTTGAGGCCGGCGTTGATTCAGAATGCCAAACCCGCTGGCCATCTCCCGCAAACCAAATGCTCGCAAAGTTCCTTTTTGATCTTCGTCCGCTCCAATCAATCTCCCCACACCCTGAGGTGCCAGCACTTCCGCCAGTCCCAATCCAATGCTGAACCACCCCAATCTGCGTGCGAGTCGCTCAGTGGCATCATCGACATTATTTGCTACTTGAAATGATTCCATGATATTCCTCTCCCTCTTCAGAATTAATGCGTTTTCGAACTCGAAAACTTTGCCCATCCTTGACTCAAATACGGCTTTAATGTCCGTCAAATCAACAGGGGTGATGAACCCAGAGAGGGAAAGATATTCTCCAGCGCCCACTTGAACTGCCGCCATAAAGATATTTGTGAAGGCTTATACCAACCCTTGCGACCGCTTTTGAGCAGAATATATTTTAATCGAGAAGAATCACAAAGAAAGGAGTACCTACTAAACTTGTAAAACGTGAACAACCAAATACAAATGTGCTGGCCCCCGTGTCACTGGCTTGGTCGCCGTTGCGGCAACTGAGTCGGTTGCAGGACGAGATTAATTGGCTGCTTGAGAAGCCTTTTGACGGGTGGTTGACATCCACTATGCCTCTCTTTGATGCAGGATGGATCCCCGTGGTTGATGTCTATGAGGACAAAGACAACGTCGTGGTGAAAGCCGAACTTCCGGGCGCGAAGAAAGAGGACATTGACGTGTCCGTTTCTGGAACCATGCTCAACCTTGCCGGTGTGCGCAAGGAAGAGATTGAGTACGAAGGCACCGAAGGCTATCGGGCCGAGCGTTATTTTGGCCGCTTCCAAAGGGGCATCGTTCTGCCGGTACCGGTGGAAGGAGATAAGATCCAAGCCGAATACAAGGACGGAGTCCTGACAATCACCTGCCCGAAGACCACGGAGGCCAAACGCAAACAGATCGAAATCAAAGTGGAGTAACGCGCCAACCGCCTGGCGACGGTTGCTCTCGCGCGAAGTGCCAGTGCACAGCCGCCAGGCAAACAGCGATGTGCTAATGAGGGGGAATTCTATAAACCGACTGGATAAAAAGGCCGAGAGCCTCAATATCCCCGCGTTTTGCGTTTAACACACCCTTAAACACCAGTGATATGGCAGATCACCAGCGGATGTATTGTTACTTGCAGATGGAAATAACGTAAACCATTGAACAAAAGGATGGTGGAGCCGAGGGGATTCGAACCCCTGACCCCCACAATGCCATTGTGGTGCTCTACCAACTGAGCTACGACCCCATCCAAAGGGCGGCGAAAATTTATTGGCGGGACGAATGTTTGTCAAAACAAATTGTCCACCTTTTCCGAGAAATACTCATCAAGGCTATTAAACTCAGGTCTCTGAACAAGAATTTACTCTTTACTCCAAACCAAGAATCTTACGGCCCTGTTCCGTAATCATGGATTGATGCCAGGGAGGATCCCAGACAATTTCAACCACCGCTTCTTCAACTCCAGGCAGATTCAAAATCTTCTGCTGTGCATCACCAGCAATAACCCCGCCCATACCGCAACCAGGAGCAGTCAACGTCATTTTGACTGAAACCAGGCTATTCCCTGATGTCATGGGTTCAATATGCAGGTCATACACCAGGCCCAGGTCAACAATGTTGACCGGAATCTCAGGATCGTAACAGGATCTTAGCGTCTCCCAAACAAGCTTTTCATCCACAGAACCTTGAGTTTCCGGGCTGGCTGGAGCAGCTTGGGAATCATTTTGGAGTCCCAAAGCATCGGCGTCTTTGGATGCGACTCGAAATAGTCCGCCCCGGGCGTGAATAGTAAATGTTCCGCCTAAAGTTTGCGTGATATCGACGGGGGTCCCGGACGGCAAGGTAACGGTTGTGCCAACGGGAATTTGAACAGCTTCACAATCCCGCGTTAGTTCAACCGAGGTAACATTATGCATAAAATTCAGGTGTCAGCCACTCAGGCTGAAGATTCTTTAATGTAAAGGATAGTTGATGAGGGTGCCAAGTATTCTGTCTGCCAACTTTGAACCTTGAACTTTATGGGGTGCGCCTTAGTTTATGCGCCGTGAGCGAAACGCTTCCGAGTGTGACAGTTGTGATTGCCGCCAGGCCCGGCCAGGCGGAGATCAAAGCTGTTGTTGCCGGGCGTCAGTTGGATTATCCAAGAGATAGACTTGAGATTCTGGTGGCGCGCGGAAAGCAACCTTCAGTGCAACGCAACCAGGCCATCCGTGCGGCCCAAGGGGAACTTATTTATTTTCTGGATGACGACTCTGTTCCACCACGCGAAAACTTGCGTAAAACGATCGGCGTTTTTGCCGATCCCCTGGTAAAAATGGTCGGAGGACCCAATTTGTGTCCGCCAGACGCTCCATTCATCGAACAAGTATTTGCTTTGGTCCATGCGAGCTTCCTCGCTTTTGGACCAAGTCGTGCCAGATATGCCGCCGTGGGCAAAGTTCGAGAATCTGGTGAGAAGGAATTGATTCTTTGCAATTTGATTGCACGAAAAGATTCTCTGCTAGAACTGGGAGGCTTTGACGAGTCGCTATATCCCAATGAGGAAAATGCCTTGATGGATGAGGTACAAAAACGTGGCGGGAAGTTGCTCTACGATCCTCAGCATATCGTCTATCGCAGGCCTCGGCATGATCTCAAAGCATTTTGCAAAATGTTGCTGAACTACGGGCGGGGCAGGGCGGAGCAGTTCAAGCTGCATCCCACGATGGGTTCCGCACCCAATTTTGTTCCGCCATTATTTTGTATTTATCTGGTACTGTTGGCAGTCTATATGGTGTTATTCGCATTTTCCTTCCGGCTGCCATCCTTACTCGCGAAAATGGCCTTGGTGCCCTTGGGAGTCTACGCGCTGGCACTGATCGTTCAGGCGATGGCTCTTATTGGCAAGGGAGGAATCCTAAAGAGTTTCTGTGCAATTCCCTTTATGTTCCTAACGCATCTTCTATATGGGATCGGTTTTCTGCGCGCACTCTTCAAACCTATAAAAAGTCCTGAAGCCCGGCCCAAGGTGGAAGTTGTGCTCGAAAGAATTCAGTTGTAATTATTTTGGTCATGAAGAATCCGGTTTGGGAAAAAGCCATCAAGTCCAGTCCTGTCCCACAAAGAGCAAGGCATGAGCTGGGACTTCTTGCTGCCACGAACGCAGTCAGCAGCCTGGAAAACGCCTCCGAGGAACAGGCCCGAATTGTCTGCGCATTATTGAGTGGTTCCCAGGCACTCAGCGGATGGTTGGTGTCAAATCCTGAATTGATTTCGGTTCTGACTCCTGAGCATTTGCAGTTTGCACGCCGCGAGCAGGGCCTGCGGCGGGAGGTGAACGAATGGATGACGCCTCTGCTGAAGGCGCAGGATTATTCGGGGGGGCTCAAACAACTCCGCCTTTTCAAGCAACGGGAGACTTTGCGCATTGCCGCCCGGGATTTGGCCAGATTGGGTGGAGTGGTCGAAATTACGCGCGAGATTTCCGATCTGGCCGACGTCTGCCTGAGCACCGTTTTTCAAATCTGTAATCAACAACTCATCGAAAGACTGGGCCAGCCTTACCATCAGGACATGGACGGTCGCTGGCTTCCGACCAGGTTTTGTGTGTTTGGAATGGGTAAGCTCGGTGGCCAGGAACTTAACTACAGCTCTGACGTGGATGTGATTTTCGTCTATAGCGACGAAGGGCAAGTTTTCAAGGCTCCTCCAGCCAAGCCGAAAGCGGTTTCCGGAAGTTTTTCAAACCATCAATTTTTCATTCGTCTGGCGGAGACGTTCATTGCAGAAGTTGGCCGGATGACCGCCGAAGGCACACTTTATCGGATTGATCTGCGCTTGCGACCTGAAGGCGACGCCGGACCGCTCGTCAGGTCTCTGGGTAGTTATGAGAATTACTATGCGCAGTGGGGACAAACCTGGGAGCGGATGATGCTGATAAAAACCCGTTGTGTGGCCGGGGATCAGGCTCTGGCCGCGGAATTCCTCGAAATGATTCAACCATTCCGCTACCCGCGCTCATTGGGTGGAGGAGTTATTCGAGAAATAGCGGCAATGAAGGATCGCATCGAAACGGAGGTCGTCAAAGCCGGCGAACTGGACCGCAACGTCAAGCTCGGACGAGGTGGGATTCGAGAAATTGAGTTCGTTGCACAAACGCTTCAGCTGATAAACGGCGGCAGGATTCCTTTTTTGCAAGGTGCACAAACTCTTCCAACTCTGGACAAACTGGTAAGCTACGACTTGCTTCCCTCTGCCGAAGCCAAGGTTTTGAAGGAAGCCTACTATTTCCTGCGCGACGTGGAGCATCGCCTCCAAATGGAGAACAACCTACAGACTCACACCATCCCAGTATCGCGAGCGGCACAGGAATGTCTGGCCGGATTGATGGGTTACTCGAGTTTGAAGGAGTTTGAATCTGCCCGAAAGAACACACCCAAAACGTCCGCCGGATTTATGGTAAATTACTTAAATCTGAGGGCGCGGAGCCGGAGGAGATTTTGCCTCGCGAATTCGATAGGCCGAAGCTGATGGAAAGCGATTCTGGAAAGGAACTCCTTCAAACAGATTGACCGAGCTTTCAAACTACTGGGTGAATTTGTTTATGGCCCGGGATACGTGCATGTCAGTAACCGGACGGTGGATCTGGCTATGCAGTTATTGCCCAGGTTTTTTGCACTTTGTCCCAAGCCGGACAAAAAGCCTGCCGACAGAAAAGTAATTGAAAGAAGATTGTCCGATCCCGACCGGGTCCTAACCCGCCTCGACAACTTTATCGCTGCTTATGGCGCTCGATCAACCATGTTTGAGCTATGGAATAGCAACCCTTCCATTTTCGAGCTGCTCCTGCTGCTTTTCGACCGGTCTGAGTTTTTGGCCGAGGTGGCGATTCGGACACCCGATCTCGTTGATGAGTTGGTTATGAGTGGTCGCTTGCGACAGCGGAAAAGCTCCGAGGAAACACTGGTTGATCTTCGTTATGGGAAGGATGATCCTGACCAGCGACTCTGGCTGCGTCGATACCATCAAGCTGAACTGATGCGAATTGGGTTGCGCGACATTCTTGGTCTGGCTGATTTCGAACAGAATCTTACCGAACTTTCCGGTCTGGCTGATGCGTGTCTCCGATACGCATTGGAAGTGGTTTTGCGTAAACATAAAATCAGAAGTTCGCCGTTCGTGATTGTCGGACTCGGCAAGCTGGGTGGCTCCGAGATAAATTATGGTTCGGATCTGGACATCACCTTCATCACTGATGTTTCACCAAAAGATCTGCCTAAACTTCAAAAAATGGCGACTGAGGTAATGGACATGCTTTCGGGAAGGACAGAACAAGGAATTGTTTTCCTGACCGATGCCCGGTTGCGTCCCGATGGAGAGAAGGGTTTGCTGGTTAACACCCTGGAGGCATACGAGGATTATTATCGGCACCGCGCGCAATTGTGGGAGATTCAATCGATTTCCAGGATCCGTGCTGTGGCAGGAGATATGGAATTGGGCCGACGCTTTCAGGAGTTAGTTGCGGTCCTGACAGATTTTCGTCCAGCGAATGTGGCTGCTAATTTCGTGGAAACTGCGAAACGGACTTCGAAGAAGCACAGTAAATTGCAGAAAGCCAAACCTGGAGCCTCAGCAAAAACCAAATCTGGTTTGGTCGCTTACGTACCGGCGTGGAAGGAAAAGATTCGGCACATGCGTTATCGCATCGAAAAGGAGCGCACGCCGGCAGGTCAGGATACCCTGGCTATTAAGACCGGGCTTGGTGGATTGATGGATGCGGAGTTTATAGCCCAGACGCTCTGTTTGGCGAATGGTTGGCAGGAACCGAATACTCTTAAGGCGCTCGAAAAGGGCAGGGACAACGGTGTCATTGATAAGCAGGACGCTCACCTGTTGATTGAAAACTATAAGAAACTTCGTCGCATTGAAGGAATCTTAAGACGCTGGAGTTTTGAAGGTGAAACCGTCCTGCCAACGGAAGAGGCTCCTTTTTATCGTGTATCCATTAGGTGCGGTTTTTTTTCTCCAGAGGAATTTCGCAAGGAATTGCAGAGAATACGCAGTGCTATTCGCCAGGTTTACGAGAAAGTTTTGGTATCTGAATAGTCAGACACCCTCTGATTTACTTTTGGGTTGGTGGAAAAGTGGAAAGATAATCGGCGCAGGCACCTTTTAACCACACACGTTCGTCAATTCTGCTGGCATGGACAGTTGTGTTTGAAATGGCCGCGTAAACCAATGACGCCAGAATGCCGATTCCCCCGGCAAGTGCGGGCCATCCATTCTTGAGGCTAATTGCAAAGCCGATCAAAACCAGTGACAAGGCAAATATGCCCCAACTTATCCAGATGCCGTTTCTTCTCTTTGTGGAATGGAGATCGCATAGCCCGACTTCAATGACAGCAGTTTTTCGAATGGCCATCGCGACAATCGCATAAACCAGCACGCCGGCAACAATTAGTAAATAATAGGCGGGGCTGTGCCAGTAGAGCTTTCGTTTCAACCGGATTTTGGACTGAGCGTTACATTTTATGCAACGATCCGGCAGTTGGGCACTATGGTCCATAACCAGTAATTTTTTACTGTGCCAAATTCGTAGCTGAGGAGGTATTGGAGGGGGAACGGAGGCATCGAGCCTGCCATAGGGTAACCAACCTGGTAGTCCAGCCCGCCATACCAACGTTTCTGAAGTAATTTGTCCTGAGCTAACCAACAATTTAAATTGAGCGTCAATCACCGGCCCTGTTTTCTGACCGTTGCGCGAGTAAAACCATTCCATAAAGATTTTTGAGATTGGGGCAACGGTTCAATCACTGCAATGGAAAAACGATTAACCAGACCTGACCTAGAACAATGTCTGTTGAATCTGGATCGGGGACTGAACAGGTGGTTGGGGTGCGGCTAATGGTGCCGGAGGGACCAGTGTCAAAGTTGAGCAGGGGAGGTCTTGAGATGTCACCTCGATGCGGACATGAGTGGCGCCAATTTTCTGCAATTTTTCGTGCATCGTGCGTTCCGCAATTTCAGGGCGGTTACACTCGCGGCTAAGATGGCCCAAATACAGGTGCCGCAGGTCAGCCGACATGATTACTTCAGCAGCATCAGCAGCTTCTGTGTTCGAAAGATGCCCATGGCGCCCGGCAATGCGTTGTTTCAAACTCCAGGGACGGCTGGACTCCTGCAACAGTTTGAGATCGTGATTGGATTCAAGCACCAGAACATTGGACGCACGCACGCGCTCCAGAACCAACTTGGTGGCATGCCCGAGATCGGTCAAAAAGCCAATCTGGCCGGCGGTGGTACGCATAAAAAATCCCACCGGGTCGCTGGCATCGTGGGGGATGCTGAAAGTTTCGATAATCACATCGCCCAATTCAAAGCTGCTGCCGGTTCCAAAAATACGGCAATCAAGCTTGGTTTGAAATTGGTATTCGATGGCGTCTTTCGTAAGGCGGTTGCAATAAACGGGAATGTTCAGTTTCGTGGCCAGGCCCAACAAGCCGTTAATGTGATCCGTGTGTTCGTGCGTGATAAGAATCCCTGAAAGGCCTTCGGGTGCCCGGCCAATGGTAGCCAGGCGCTGGCGAATCTGGCGGACACTGAATCCCGCATCAATAAGAATGCGGGCATCCTCGGTCTCCAAATAGGCGGAGTTACCGCTTGATCCGCTTCCAAGAATGGTCAACTGAACGGCCACAGCCTGACCGTAAGGGTGCCAAAGGGGCGGAGCAACTTTTTTCCATCGGGAGAATGCTTTTTGCATGCTCTTTAGCCTGGCGTCGGGTCGAATTTATTTTCCCGAGACAATTAATTTAGGATTGACAATCACAAATCACTGTATGGCACGAAGGCGGCTAAAGCAATTATCAGACCAGTTCATGCTTGAGCTATTGGGATTATTCCTTAGAATCTATTTACATGGCACAAGGCTTACAACTGGCACAGCGCCTGACGCAGTCACTGGTGTTATCGCCCCAGATGCAGCAGTCACTGGCATTATTGCAAGCGCCGACGCTCGAACTTAAGGCGTTGGTGGAAACCGAATTGCAGCAAAATCCGGTCCTTGAGGAAGTGGCGGCCCCGGAAACGGATCAGTCTGAGCGGGCAAAAACAGATGATGGAGAACAGGTTGAAGCCGTTGATCCGACAGAGCCGCCGGCAGATGTGACTTTTGATCCGGCGACGGAAAAGGCCGATCCTCAAACCGAGGAGTTTTTGGCGGAGTTTGAGAAATTATCCCAACTCGATCAGGAGTGGCGCGATCATTACGCCTCAACCAATGCTCCTACACGCCAGTCGGCTGATGAAGAGGAGAAACGGCAGTTCATGTTCGATTCCCTGGTGGCCGGAACTTCGCTTCAGGAGGTGCTTTTGGAACAAGTTCGGGAATCCGGTCTTCCTGAAGATTTGCGGCCGATTGGGGAGATGCTCATTGGCAATATTGATGACTACGGATATCTCAAGGCGAACATTGATGAGCTTTCCTTTTCCACCAATATCCCGGCGGTCAAAATCGAGGAAGTTCTGAAGGTTATCCAGACGTTTGATCCTCCAGGAGTCGGTGCCAGAGATCTGCGTGAGTGTCTGCTTCTTCAGTTGGAACGAGCAGGTGATCAGGAATCAATTGAATACAAGATCATTCGTGATTACATGGACGCGCTGGGCAAAAGGCGCATACCGGAGATTGCCCGCGGTTTGGGGTTGGAGGTAGATGAAGTGCAGGAGGCAATTGCCAGCATCGGACGGCTGGAGCCTCGTCCTGGCCGGGCTTTTCTGGCGGATAACCACCAATACATTCTCCCTGAAGTTTTTGTAAACAAGGTCGGAGATGACTTTGTGGTAACCACCAATAATGAGCAGATTCCTCATTTGCGCATCAGCAACACATACAAGGATCTCATGGCGCAATCGGGTAACTCCTCCGAGGTAATCAATTATATTCGCGAGAAGATTCGCGCCGGAAAATTCCTCATCAAGAGTCTGCATCAACGGCAGCAAACAATTCTCAACATAGCCATTGAAATCGTAAAACGTCAGCGCGAGTTCATGGAAAAAGGCGTTTCCCTGCTGAAACCAATGACGATGGTGCAAGTGGCAGAAGCCGTGGGGGTACATGAAACCACGGTCAGTCGTGCTGTCTCCAGCAAATACATGCAGACACCGCAAGGCATCTTCGAAATGAAGTATTTCTTCACCGCAGGCATCCAGACTGCTTCCGGCGAAGGTCTGTCCAACACCAGCGTGAAGGACATGATTGCGGAGATGTTCAAGAAGGAAGACACAACCAAGCCACTTTCAGACCAGGAAATCGTCAAAATGCTGCAGGAAAAGGGAATCGTAATCGCCCGCCGTACCGTTGCGAAATACCGCAGCGAATTAAACATTCTACCTTCCAATTTACGGAAGGTATATTAAGCCAAAGCGGAACAGGCCTTAAAGCCTTATTCCTTTGACTTTTTCAGCTCTGCCTTCGTGCGTGCCTGAAGCTCCTCCAACTCGGGCTTGAGTTCCTGTTTCGTTTCCGTGTCCATCCGATCTATGAATAGAATTCCATTGAGGTGATCGGTTTCGTGCTGCACGGCGCGAGCCAGCAATCCGCCGGCCCGGAATTCGATACGCTCGCCATTCTCATTCATCGCAACCACATCCACCGTTTCCGGTCGGGTGATTTCGGCGAAAATTTCTGGAAAACTGAGGCAACCTTCTGTGCCTGCAACCTTCGGGCCGACAGGTTTTACTTCCGGGTTAATCAAAACCAAAGGCATAAACTTCTCCACACTGGCTGGCTTGCCATTGAGCTCAAGCGTGGAGGGACGATCGGTGATTCCACGAACATCGATGACGGTAATTTGGACCGCCCTGGCGACCTGTTGCGCTGCCAGGCCGATGCCACGAGACTCATACATGGTTTCGAACATGTCCTTGATGAACTGTTTGATCTCCGAAGTCACTCGCGTGACCTTTTCACCCTTTTTACGCAAAACAGGGTGGCCATATTTGATAACTTTCAAGCTCATTTGCTGATGTGATAGTATCGATGTAAATGCCTGGGCCAATCCCTATTTTGCAGGCCAGTTCTGTAGCATCTGTAACAGATCCTTGATGCCGGGGCTGTGGGCGGTGCGCACATAGTGACCGCTGGTGGTTACACCGAGTAAAACGCAAAGTTCATTTTCAAAACCGAGTAATTTGCCCAGGCAAAACCCGGAGTTGAAATGATCACCCGCACCAGTTGTGATGAGGGGTTTGGCCACGTACGGTCCCTCAACCAATGATACAACCTGCTTGCTTGAGGCCAGAGCATAGGTAACTGGATGCACAACCACTGTGCTAACGGGGACCAAACGATTTATCTCTGCGGTCAGTTTGGCCATGCCCTCGGGTGAATGATCACTTGTTTTTACCCCCACAACCTCACCAATTGCGACAGCTTCCTTTTCATTCAGGCCGAGCACCACGTCGAAATATTTTTCAAAGCCTGCAATCAACTGAAGCGCACGCGAAATGTCTTCCCTGGTTCTCTTTTCAGGATCAGCCAAATCAATGAACATGGTGCGCCGTCTGCCATTCAGAGCGGGGCAGAGCTCTTTCTGAAGCGAAGCCCAAACATCACTCATATATGGAAGCATGGTCCAATTGACAAATCCCACCAAATCAGCACTCCTAAATTTGGATTCGAATTTCTCCCGGCCAAATCGCGCCTGTATATTCGGCCAGGTTACATCCTTCAGAGGATAATGTTTGCCCAGCATGATCTTGCCATCTTCAAATTCGAGGGCATCCGTGTGTCCGGGTTCAGCGATGGAATAGACCTCCGCCTGTTGGGCAAAGTTTGAGAAGACCGGATGCAAGGTGGGATAGCCAAGCGTGCCGAGGTAGGTGACACGCAATCCAAAGCTTGCCAGGGCATTGGCCATGATGGGGCCATTACCACCGAGTTTAATTACCTGATTTACCAACTCAATGTTGGTGCTCATTCCCGCCGCTCCGTGCAGGCGTTCGGCGAGTTTGGCTATGGTGGGAAGACGCTGATAGTTCTCGGCGTTTTCACGTTTATCTACAACATGAATGATTTCATCGACAAAGCCATCAAGGCCAACGAAGGCGGAAAGTGTTGAAGGGCGATTGCTGGCAGCAAGCAACTGCTGTGCACAACGGTCACGTAGTTCGGGCGAGTTCATCAAGGGATAATTTTTGCGTATTTTAAAATGCAGGTAAAGTCGCGAGGATCAATCCACCTTTACACCGACGATTTGCAGCAGCCTTTCCAATTCGTCATCACTAAAGAAGGCGACCTCCAGTGAACCTTTGCCCTGGGCATATTTCAGGCGGACCTTGGTGCCAAAGCGTTCGCGCAGTTTGCTTTCCAGGTCCAAAATATTTGCATCAGGTGCGACGGGCGAGGGTGGAGTGCTGGTGGTCGCACGGCCCAAGGCCTGAAGGTGGGCCACCAGTGTTTCCGTCTGGCGGACGTTCAAGCCGTCTCTGATGACTTTGTCAGCGGCTTGCTTTTGTAATTTCTCGCTGGGAAGCCCCAGAATAACTTTCGCGTGGCCTACGGAAAGCTTGCCATTACGAATTAGCTCCTGGATGGAGGGAGCCAGTTTCAGCAACCGGAGCGCGTTCGCGACGACGGCGCGGCTTTTGCCTACTTTAGTGGCGACATCATCCTGCTTTAGTTGGAATTGCTCAATGAGCTGTGAATAGCCCTGGGCTTCTTCCAGTGGATTAAGGTTTTCCCGCTGCAGGTTCTCAATTAGGGCCAGTTCCAAAACTGACTTATCGTCAGCCTCGCGCACGATTACAGGGACTTCCGCCAAGCCGAGCAATTGAGAGGCCCTCCAGCGACGTTCGCCGGCTATGAGTTCAAAGTGGTCGCCCCGATCACGAACAATCAGGGGTTGAACGATACCCTGTTCCTTGATGGAGTCGGCTAGTTCGCGTAAAGCCTCATCTGAAAACGCCTTCCGAGGCTGAAAGGAGCAGGGACGGATGCGATTCAAAGAAATGCGTTGCACTCGATCCCGCGTGTCGGGCACGGGTGCTGCGCTGGTCGTAATGGCCGCTGGAGCAGAGGTGGTAGGCTTTCCAGGAGTATTGGAGCCTCCCAACAGTGCGCCGAGACCGCGGCCCAAAGCTGGTTTTGCCATAAGCTCAGAGTGTCGCAGGGTGGGGGTGGTTGTCAACTTTAGCCGGTTGGTCTAAACAGGTCAGACGCAGCTCAATGCCAGCGCAATCCGATGGAAAAACACTTGGTTTTGCGAATCCGCGCAGCCCCGGAATGCCACCTCCGCTAATGCTTCATGGATTAATGCGCCCAGCGAGCATGCTTTAGACGAACCATCCACGAATGACGTAAACTACCCGCAATAAGGTAATTGTCAGAAATTTAAGCTGGTATTGCGGCAAACGAAGCAGATGGATTAGAGTTTTTGAATGAGCAAAAAGAGCGCGAAGATTGCAGCGTTAATCGAGGCCTGCCGAGGCCAGGAGCTGGATGCACATTACCTCGGTTATTTTGAATGCTTCAATCAAGGTTTGTACTTCGAAGCTCACGATGTCCTGGAAGAACTTTGGCTGGTCGATAGAAAAGGGCCGAATTACTCATTTCATAAGGGTATGATTCAGCTTGCCGGCGCCTTTGTGCATCTACAGAAAAACCGGCTCAAGCCTTCGGCTGCACTGTTCAAATTGGCTCAAGCCAATCTGCAAAAATATCCGGCAGTGCATGAACGACTGGACTTGTCAGTTGTACTGCAACTCATTGAAGATTGGGTTTATAAACTCGAAGCCGCGAACTTCAGCAGCAATCCTTTAAACTCGACCAGTTCGCCCAAGCTATATCTTACGGGTTCCGTGAAGATTCAGTAGCCACATAAAATTGTTGACGTGACGCTTCGTGTTATGGTAATTTCTGAATAGACAGAAATAGGTGAATATGCCTGCTCTATCAACAGTTCAACAAAAGTTCATCCTCCATTGGGGGGAGATGGGCACTCGCTGGGGCATCAATCGCACTGTGGCGCAAATTCATGCTCTGCTCTACATCTCACCCAAACCCTTGCACGCTGAAGATATCGCCGAAACCCTGTCAGTGGCTCGTTCGAATGTGAGCACCAGCCTTAAGGAACTTCAAGGGTGGGGTATCATTCGAATGGTTCATGTCCTGGGGGATAAGAGGGATCATTTCGAGTCGATGAAGGATGTGTGGGAAATGTTTCGCCTGGTTTTGGACGAGCGGAAGCGGCGGGAAATCGACCCGACTCTCGCCATGCTGCGCGAGTGTATCGCCGAAAGTGAGCAGGAGAAGGAAAAGGACCCGTACACGAAGGAACGGCTCAGGGAGCTTTCCGATTTTTTCGAGACCACCAGCAATTGGTACACGCAGATTCGCCAATGGCCAGCCAGTGCACTGGCAAAGTTCGCCAAACTGGGTGATAAAGGGTTAAAGCTTTTGGGATTATCCGCGAAGTAAAATTTTTTACGAAAGGATTTCTGTGAATACGGAAATTACAGAAAGATATAAAGGGTGGGTGGTTTACGATGCTGATTGTGCTTTGTGCCGCACATGGGCGGGACGCACCTATCGAATTCTCCGAGGTCGCGGTTTCAGGCTCGTTCCTTTTCACGTGGAATGGGTTCGAAAGGAACTCGGGCTGAAGGAAGGCCAACTGCCGGATGAAATGCGGTTGCTTAATCAAGATGGGAAAAACATCGGTGGAGCGGATGCAGTGGTTGAAATCGCGCGAACGATTTGGTGGGCATTTCCTATTTATGCAGTTTCACGCTTTCCAGGTATGCTCCTGGCTTTTCGCACCATTTATCGAACATTGGCGAAACGTCGCAACTGCATAGGCAAGGTTTGCAGACTCCCACAGCACGATGCAAAGCATGCCCCAGAGCACAGCATCACCAGTGCATTTTTCGAATTACCATGATCCATCTCGCCGCGCGGATCAACCCGATCCAATACCGTTGGCGACTTGGACGCAAGGTGCAGATTCAGAGGGATTGATGCTCACGTGGCGGCTAGTTCAAATGACTTATGGACATGTCCAGTTCCAATCTTGAGGTTGCCCTTCAAATTGCAGCCGCGATGCAGCTTGGGATTGCGATATTGAACCTGTTCCTGGTTCGCCTAATCAAATGGAAGGTCGAATTGGGCAGGATGCCGTTACTCATTCGTGAGGTTTTTCATGTGCACTCATGGTTTATCTCTGTCACGCTCACGATCTTTGCGGTGATGACACTTCGCTTTGCAGGAGAAATGAGCAGTCACGTGGCAAACTCGGTTTACAGGTGGCTGGCAGGCTGCATCGGCATCTTTTGGGGGTTCAGGACTATTCTGCAAGTGGCTTACTATAGTTCGAGCCACTGGAGAGGAAATATCCGGCGCATCTGGATTCATATCGCCTTGTTGTTTATGTATGGCGGGTTTGCGGTCGCCTATTTGATATCTGCTTTTGGAGTAATCAAATGAAGGACGAAACTTATGAAAGCCACTCTCAATCGGGAAGAGGGAAGGGGGCCGCAAGGTGAAGATGCGAGACAAAGGTTGCTGTCCAGGCGAGGTGAACCATTATTCTACAGCGATTGGTTAAGGCCGTTGTTCATCCACTATGAAGTGGATCCTGAAGTGCTGCAAAGAGAGGTGCCATTTCCCCTGGATTTGCGGGATGGCAAAGCGTACGTGAGTGTGGTGGCATTTACGATGGCAAGACTCCGCCCCGTGTTTGGAGGAAAGATTGCAGAGTTGGCGTTTCTGCCAATTGCCTCGCATGGCTTGCTGAATGTAAGGACGTATGTGCAGCATGAGGGAGAGCGCGGCATTTACTTCCTGTCCGAGTGGATTCCCAACCGACTAAGCGTGGCGCTCGGTCCAAGGACATTTGGCTTGCCATTTCTGTCGGGGAAACTCAGCTATTTGCACCATCATGAGAGTGGGATGGTCCAAGGTGAAGTAACATCCAATAAGAACTGCTTCGCGTACGCTGCAACATTTGATTCGGAAGTTAAATTCGATCTTTGCGCGCCTGGGTCATTGGATGAATTTCTCGTTGAAAGGTACACAGCTTTCACATGCGTCAAAGGGAAGAAGAGATTCTTCAGGATTTGGCATCCGCCATGGTCGCAAAAAAGGGTGAATGTATCGGTTCTCGAAGAGGGCCTGTTAATGAACAAATGGTCTTGGTTTAAGGGAGCAAGTTTAGTGGGAGCGAATTATTCGGAAGGTGCCAAAGCGGTGTGGATGGGACGACCGCATCGAATCCATTAGGATTCTGTTGTGAGGAACGCGATGGTCACAACAAAAGGGCCAACTTTGAAAGCGGCGTTTTCTTGTTAAAATTAGACTAGCTCCTGCTTATTTGTTTGATTATTCTCCTGCAAAAGCCATTCCTAGGGTGCGCTTCAAGTATCGATTAATTCGATACCTGCGACAGTTTTATGAATTAACACCCCAGGCATGATTTTGGTATTCTGTTCAAAGAGTTACAGTCGCAAAATGTTCAAGCTTGAGAACAGAACTATCGGGGCGTTTGGTTTCTTGATTTATGCTGTGGTTTCAACAGACATTCGGGCCATCAATGCAAGTGAGTCAACTCACTTGGATCTTGATTGCCAGTTATTTTCTGGGGTGTATCGCAACGGGCTTTTACTTGGTGCGCATCCGCATCGGCAAGGATGTCCGGGAAATGGGTAGCGGAAACATTGGTGCCAGAAATGTTGGTCGTGTCCTGGGCTCATCTGGGTTTTGGATAACCCTGGTGGGAGATTTTGCGAAGGGGGCGGCAGCAGTCTGGGTGGCCAGATACTTTACCGCAGATAACCATGTAACGGCACTCGCGATGCTTGCCGCGGTTCTTGGTCATGTCTGGCCAATTCAGCTAAGATTTCGTGGTGGAAAGGGGATTGCGACTTCCTTGGGTGCACTCGCGGTTTGCGATTTCCATCTGGCTCTTACTTTTGTTGGTTTGTTCGCGGTTATTTATCTCATCCTGCGCCGCACCACTCTCGGCGGCCTGGTAGCTTTCGCCTGTCTCCCCCTGGCCAGCATGTTTATGGATCATGATCCGCTGAAAGTTGTGTTGATTTCGATATTGGCGGGCCTCGTCCTGTTGGCACACCGAAAGAATTTGGTAGAGGAAATCACTTCCTTCGTATTACGCCGAAACCCCGAAACGAAAGCGGATCAACCAATCAAATAACCTCATGGAAACGCGCGCTCCACTTATTTTCAAGATCGCCAACGAGGACTGGGAAATTGATCTGATCCATCAACTCAATTACAAGACATTCGTCGAGGAAATCCCACAACATGCCCCTTCCGCGAGTCAACGGTTGGTGGATAGGTTTCATGCGGAGAATACTTATTTGATTTGCCTGAGCGGTCGAAAACTAGTGGGAATGCTGGCGGCTCGCGCCAACCGCCCGTTTTCACTCGACCAAAAGATGAGCAATCTGGACTCCTACCTGCCACTTAATCGATCTCTTTGCGAAATTCGCCTCTTGTCCGTCGATAAGAAATACCGAACCGGCCAGGTGTTTCAGGGTTTGCTGTCCTTAATATGGCAACATTTTGTGGAGAACGGCTATGACATGGGAATCATCTCTGGGACCACCCGGCAATTGAAGCTATACAAGCACCTGGGTTTTATTCCTTTTGGACCTTTGGTTGGTCCTGAAGGAGCCCAGTATCAACCGATGTATTTGAGCATCGAGTCGTTTGAGGCTGGCGTTCGAGAATTTCTTAGTGCGCGGGCGCCACGCCACGTCCAACGTCCAACGGTGAATTTTCTGCCGGGACCTGTTGCCCTCAGTCGAAACGTCCGCAGGGCTTTTGAAGCGGCGCCCGAGTCACACCGTTCCGAAGGCTTTGTAACGGACTTTCAAGCGACCAAACAGATTCTTTGCGAGCTTACCGGCGCGAAGAATATGGAAATTCTTCTCGGTTCAGGCACTTTAGCCAATGACGCAGTGGCAGCTCAGTTGTCCCTGGAGCAAAAGCCCGGCCTGATCGTCACTAACGGTGAGTTTGGTGAAAGATTGGTGGATCATGCGCGGCGTCAAGCGTTGGATTTTGAGTTGGTGCAATATCCTTGGGGGAAATCATTCGACTTGGAACTCATCAAACAGCGTATCGCCGCGGTTCATCCGAGTTGGCTATGGTGTGTTCATTGTGAAACCTCTGCCGGTTTGGTAAACAACCTAGAAGCGTTGAAGCGGATTTGTGCGGAACACAACGTGAAGCTCTGCGTGGATGCGATTAGTTCGATTGGCACGCTGCCCGTAAACCTTGAAGGAGTGTTTCTTGCCTCCTGCTCGAGCGGCAAGGGATTACGATCATTCCCTGGCTTGGGAATGGTTTTCTTTAATCATCAAATTGAACCTTCCACCAAATTGCCTCGTTACCTCGACTTGGGATTATATGCGAAGAACCTGGGAGTGGCTTTCACACACTCATCCAATTTGCTCTATGCCTTAAATGCCGCGGTCAAAAAGGTCAATTGGGCCGAGCGATTTTCTCTACTAAGTCAAACCTCAGCATGGCTGCGGAGCAAATTGAAAGAAATTGGATTCAACCTCCTGGCGGAAGATCATGAGGCTTCTTCCGCAGTGGTTTCAATCTCACTTCCGTCGCAGATCAATTCTTTAAAAGTAGGTGCACAACTTCAGGAAGCCGGGTTCCTGTTAAGCTACAATAGCGACTATTTGCGAAGGCATAATTTGATTCAGATTTGCATCATGGGCGAGTTTACCCAGGAAAAGTTGGTCTCACTGCTGAACCATCTGAACCGAATTTGTTTCCGCCGGACGCAATCCACGCCAACTCCGAACGTTCCGATTGCCGGGAGTTAGAACTGGCCAGGCTTAAGTCTTCATCGGCCATTGGCCTTGCAGCATGGCTTTGTACCCCCCTGCCAGCGAATAGACATTCTTGTAGCCCATCTTCTGGGCATTGTCTGCGGACATGATGGAACGAAAGCCGCCGCCACAATACATGATCAGCTCTGTATTCTGATCGGGAATGGCTTTCTCGATATCACGTTCCAGAATGCCTTTTCCCAGGTGCATCGCTTCAGCAGCATGCCCTTTCTGCCATTCGGAATCCTCACGCACGTCGATAAGGACGGCCTTGGGATTTTTCGCAAGGCGTTCGCGGGCCTGCTCGATGGTGATTTCTTTGACGCGTGGTTGCGCCTCGTTAACGATCTTCAAGAACCCAGGTGAATGATCCATGGATAAAAGTTAATGAGTGGACCACAGAGGTCAAATGAATTTCCAATTGCCTGGAGGACACGTAAACCGCTTACTCATACGGTGTCTGGAACAAAGTCGAACGGAATTATTACCAGCTGGTTGATGCTGGCGGTATTTTTGTGGGGTGCGAGCAATGCAGGAAGCAAGTTCGTCCTCGCTTCGTGGCCGCCAATCTGGGTTGGAACCACACGATTTTTGTGTGCGGGATTATTGATGCTCGCCATTTTACGCTGGACCACGTGGCTAGGAGTTCCCAAACCGATTAAACCCGCGTTGAAGCGGGATTTGTGGCTGCGGGGGGGATTGAGTCT
The DNA here is from genome assembly GCF_000172555.1 of Pedosphaera parvula Ellin514. NCBI lineage: Bacteria > Pseudomonadati > Verrucomicrobiota > Pedosphaerae > Pedosphaerales > Pedosphaeraceae > Pedosphaera > Pedosphaera parvula. The sequence goes on along the minus strand of NZ_ABOX02000012.1, from coordinate 138,954 downwards.
GGCGATTTACATTGTCGCATTCAATTGGGCCATGCAACTTACGTCGGCCTCACACGTCGCCTTATATCTCGGAGCTTCTCCAGTTTGGGCACTTCTTTGGGAGGAAAGGCCGTCCAGAAACTGGCGGTCTGCTCAAAGATATGGGGCTACCCTGCTGGCTTTGAGCGGGGTAGTGGTCTTGGTATGGCCATCCTTGAAGTTTGGCAACACCAGGTTGGGCGGTGAAATGCTTGGGTTGACTGCCAGCATCATGTGGGCAAATTATGGTCGTCAGGGACGAGTTTTGGCTGCCTCGCTTACCGGTGCCGAAGTGAGCGCGCATACCATGTGGCGGGCTGGTTTGCTGCTGCTTCCACTGGCTTTAATTGAAATCTTCGGGCGCGAACTGGTCTGGCGGGCAGATTTGGTGCTCGTGCAGACTTATTGTTTTGTGGGTGGCGGCGTGTGTGCCTATGCACTTTGGAACAACGCACTCATGCACTGGCCGACGAGCCGGGTTTTTTTGTTTAACAATTTAATTCCCCTCAGTACGATGTCATGGGCTTATTTCTGCCTCAACGAACCATTCACCAAAACCTTTCTGGAAGCCATGGTTTTGATCGTGAGCGGAGTCGTTTTAGGCCAGGTGAAATGGGAGAAAGTAATGGGACGATGGTGGGCTCCCATGGATTAATGATTACCACGAAATACCAAAGGACGAATCATGGATATAAGAAACATTGCAGAAATGCAGGCGTTCAAAACCAAGGATGGATCGGAAATCCGGGAACTCCTGGCTTACCGGAATTCAATCATCAAAAATCAAAGTCTGGCAGAGGCGCGTGTTCCGGTAAATCAAAGTACGCAGGAGCATTATCACTCCAAGGCAGAAGAAATTTATTTTATTACATCGGGCGTTGGAAGGATCCGGATTGAAAACGAAGTCCGGGACGTGAAGGCGGGCGACGCGATCGCCATTCCGCCGGGGCAAAAGCACAAACTTTGGAATACGGGCCAGGAAACGCTCAAACTGCTCTGCTGCTGCGCTCCGGCATATGAGCATAGCGACACAATCATAACGGAGCCTTAGGATTGCCTGTTATTTTGTGAGTTGACCAGAAAGCGCTCGAACACTTTACTCCTGCCATGCGATTCTTGATATTTCTGTTACTTTTAGGTGGCATGCTTGTCACTGGATGTGCTGGAAGGAGAGCAGGCAAGGCTCCCGAGGGAACCCTGGGAACTGCCTATCCGCGGAAACCGAATGAAAAATTTATCGTAACCCCCGAGAACATGATGACGGGACGGGTCGCGATGGTAGGGGAGAATGCCCGATATGCAGTGCTTAGTTTTCCAGTTGGCACCATGCCAGCGAACGACACACGCTTGAGTGTCTATCGCCGTGGACTGAAAGTTGGAGAAGTAAAAGTAACCGGGCCACAACAACAGGAAAACATCGTTGCTGACATCGTCAATGGTGAAGTGCAACCAGGAGACGAACTGAGGGGGAATTGATTGCTTGAAAAGACGGTGCGCATGGCCAGCTTGAAATAAAACCATGCGTTCCGAGGCAGCTTAGGCTTCCGGTTATTTATGGGCGCCTGTGGCTTTGGCAGTTCCCTGTTTTTGGTAGGGAGAGTGGAGGTTAAAATAGATTCCACACAAGGGACGTTCTTCGTCCGTCTGGCTGAGAATGATCGTTACCTGCCGGTCCAGAGCAATTCCATGCCGGAGAGTGGGGCCGCGAGTTTCATAAGCCTTAATGGCTTTTTGCATGAGCGAATACAGTGACTCTTCAAATTTGTCCGGCGTTTTATCTATGCATATGATGTACTTTTCATATGCCTTGAGAGCTTCTGCTAATTCAGTTCTGAACATTTCAACGGTCACAACGATATTTTACCGTGATCTGGCAAAAGTTAAATCTAAAAGTTGAAGCCGAACGCCAATCTAGACCTCACCGTTTTGCTTGGTCTCCCTGGTATCCTTGGTAGCCCTGGCACGCGGACCAAATAAGGCGGTACCGATGCGAACAATGGTGGCGCCTTCTTCAATGGCTATTTCGAAATCGCCGCTCATCCCCATGCTCAGATGCGGCAACGGCGCACCAAGAATTTTTTCGCATTCTTCCTTTAGCAGGCGGAGTTTCTGGAAGATGGGGCGCACTTTCTCGGGCTCAGGAGTCCACGGGGCAATGGTCATCAGGCCGTGAATTTCAATTTTGTGCAGCGCATTGATCTGGAGGAGTTCCGAAAGCAATTGGTCAGGCCGGTAGCCAAATTTGCTCGACTCGCCCGCAATGTTGACTTCCAACAATATGGGCATTGTTTTGGCTGACTTGTCAGCCCATTTATCGATTTCCTGAGCCAGGGCAAGGCTATCGACACTTTGGATCATCTGAAAGAAGTGGACTGCATCACGGCATTTATTGGATTGCAAATGACCGATCATATGCCAGCGGAGATTGGCGGGACATTGTCCGATTTTTGCCTTGGCTTCCTGCACTTTATTTTCGCCAAAGAGAGTTAATCCCAGTTTGCTGGCTTCCCGGATGGCAGCCGGCAACTGCCCCTTGCTGACTGCTTGAAGTGTAACCGTCTCCGGCTGCCGTCCGGCCCTTTCACAAGCAGCGTTGATTCGTTGTTGAATTTTTTCCAGGTTTTCAGCTAAAGCCATGATGAAATTAAGCCATAGAATGGAGCGGTGGAAAACAAGGAATTTTCCGGGTAAATCCGGAAGGCATGGCGTTGCAAGAATTTGTGGAGATAGGTAAAACAGGAGAACTATGGCGAAAAACTATTGGCTCGTAAAACAGGAACCCGAGGCTTATTCCTGGACAACCTTCGTGAAGGACGGAAAAACCGCTTGGACCGGGGTAAGAAATTTTCTGGCTCGCAATAATCTTCGATCCATGAAAAAAGGGGATTTCGTGCTTTTTTACCATAGCGTCAGTGAGAAGCAGGTTGTGGGGTTGGCCAAAGTGGAAAAGGAAGGCTATGCCGATCCAACTGCGACGGAGGGAGATTGGGTCGCGGTGGACTTGGTTCCCGTAAAAACTTTAGGAAAACCGGTGACCCTCGAGGTTATTAAAGCGGATAAAATTTTGAAAGATATGCTGCTTGTCCGTCAGTCGAGATTGTCGGTCACTTCCTTAAATAAAGAACAGTTTGAGCATCTGATGAAGCTGGCTGAAACCAAATGCTAGCCGATACGATTAACAAAGGCATTTCTGGTTTATTCTTTGAGATTGGACGTGTTGGCTTTAACGACCATGACAGTCTTCATTTTCCGGCGAAGGCCCATTCCTGATCATTGATGGAGGAATAATCCGGGACTGAATGCCGATATGGCCATCTGCTTTACGAAGCTAATGCTTGGACTTCGAAAGGCTTTTTGGTAGAAAATTACCATTCATGAAAAAGCCGAAGAGACTTGACCCACATAGTGAAGAGTTTTTGCATCTGCTGATGCGGCGGCAACTCACACTTTCAGTTGCTTGTGGAGCTGCCTTTCTGATGGCGCTGCTCGGACTGCCATTGCTCAATTACTTTTATCCGGAATTGATGGCAACACGCATGGCAGGTTTCACGCTGACCTGGCTCATTCTCGGAATTTTGTTCTTCCCATTCGTGTGGGTAATCGCCTGGGTGTTCATCAAACGTTCCATTTCGTTGGAGCAGAGTGAAGTTACGGCGATTGAAAAGGCGAAACTCAAGTATCCGGTCGAACAGGAAGAGGAAGTGCAGGAACACAGATTATGAACCTTATGCTCGCCATGGTGGTCGATCCCTGGATTCTGATCTTTTCGCTCGTAACTGTGCTGGTAACCGTCGGCATGGGATTTTGGTCTGCGAAGAAATCAAAGACGGCCAGTGACTTCTTTGTGGCTGGACGGTCGGTTTCCGTAGGTTGGAATGCTTCCGCCATATCCGGAGAGTATCTCTCTGCAGCTTCATTCATGGGCGTGGCAGGCATGGTGATGAAAAATGGTTACGATGCCCTCTGGTATCCGGTGTGCTATGCCTGTGGTTATCTCTTTTTGTTGCTCTTTATTGCCGGTCCATTGCGAAGGTTCGGAGCGTATACCATTCCGGACTTTGCTGAAGGCAGATATGACTCACCGGTATTTCGTAAAATCGCTGTCATCTTCGTTCTCTTTATTGGGTTCTTCTACACCATGCCACAGATGAAGGGTGCAGGGACGACGCTCTCGTACATTTTCCCCGGATTGGATTACAAGGTGGGAGTCATTGTGGTGGGAGCCGTGATCACGATAAACGTGGCCCTTGGTGGAATGAAGGGGATAACCCTGGTGCAGGCGGTTCAGTATTGGATCAAGATGTTTGCGATTTGCGTGCCCGTTTTTGTGTTGATGAGTGTGTATGGATTTTACGGAAGCCAAATTTCCGTTAATGGTCCTGAGCTGCCCGCAAAGGATAAGCTTCTCAATGTCGCGCCCAAAGATACCGATGGTCCAGAATTGTTGCGACGGGCTGAAGCGACTCACCGTGTAGAGAAATGGCAGGTATATCCGGAGAGAAAAGCACTCCCAGAGAAGGCCCCAAGAGACGATGCCTGGTTGAATCCGTTTGGATCTCTGACCACCAAAGCGGTGAAGACGGCTTCGGCTGCGATTACACCCGATGCCAGTCAGTTCAAACAGGTGCCTACGAAACCAGGTGTTACACCGGAGGAAGTAGGGCTGTTTGATCTCGGTAAAATGGACGCCAAGCAGGCACTGGCGATTTATGGTGAGTTGACCGGGCGCACTTTATTACCCCGCGATAATCCACATCAGGAAAAGCTCGACCAAAAACTGGATGGTCAACTTACCCAATGGAAGGACCTGGCACCTCTAAATCTGGGCCTGCAATCGAACGCAAAGAAACCGACCACCGGAACCGAATTCAAAACGTTAGTGGACGAAGCTTTTGGAAAGCTCGGTTTAAGTTTCGTGCCAGTCGAAGAAAATTTCTTCAGGATAGTAAAGACCAGCGAGATGGAGCAATACAAGGCAGCCTTGACGAAACAGGTGCAGCAGGAATGGTTCGACAATCATCAAAGGCCCTATTCACTACTCTACACTTACTCACTGATTATCGCCTTGGTCTGTGGGACCGCAGGTCTGCCGCACATCCTCGTGAGATTTTATACAAATCCTGATGGAGTCGCCGCAAAACGCACCACCATGTGGGTGATGATTTTGATCGGGGTGTTTTATGTGTTTCCGCCGGTGTTCGGAGTTCTGGGAAGGAATTTATTGCCTGAGCTTTACTCTGCCGTGGGGGCAAAGGGGACGGACAAAGTCGTTTTGGAGTTGCCCAGTTTATTGAACCAGAAATATCCAGGTCTAGGTTCCATTCTGAGTGGGATTACCTGTGCCGGAGCCTTTGCGGCATTCATGAGCACTTTCAGCGGACTGCTGGTCTCGATGACTGGCGCTTTGGCGCATGATGTTTATGGGCGCATTCTCAAGCCACAATCCACAGCGGAGCAAAGACTCAAGGCTTTCAAAGTATGTGCCGTGATTATTGGCATCATAGCCATCCTGCTGGGAACGCAGGTCGAGAAATTCGACATTAATTTCATGGTGGGACAGGCGTTTGCAATTGCCGCAGCCAGCTATTTTCCGTTGCTCTTTCTAAGCACCTGGTGGCGTGGGATGACGATGAAAGGCGCAGCCTGTGGAATGTTGGGTGGCGGACTGCTGGCCTTGGGCGGCATTTCACTGACCAGCTTTAGCGATCTGAAGTTGCTGCCGTTGGAGCACTACTGGCAGGCCAATCCATTGATTAGAATCCTGTGCGAGCAACCAGCTATATGGGCTGTTCCTTTGGCGATTGGATTGATGATTATTATTTCAAAGCTGACCAGCAAAGATGTCCCGAAAGATATCCGCATGAAAATGCTGGTTTTGCACGCTCCCGAAAAACTTGGGCTGAAGCAGGAATACATACAGGACCAGCAGATGCACTGAGCGGGCGATGACCGAAGCGCTATCTCTTCTGTGTTGAAAAAGTTTCCTGAATGGATTCCCCGAGCGCACGCACCATGGTCCGCGCTTGAGACAATGTGCTGCAATAGGGAGGCATCAGGACGACCACGCTCCCGATTGGACGTGTGAGCACACCTCGTTTAGCCATGGCTTCGCAGACTCGAATGCCGGCACGTTCGCGAAGATGAAATTGTTCCCGGGTGGTCCAATCTTTTACCAACTCAATGCCAGCCACCAAACCGACCTGGCGAATATCACCCACTTGTGGAAGCGACCAAAGTTTTTGCAATTCCACGCGCAAGGTCTCTTCAAGTCTCTGCCTTGCCAAAAGGCTTTGCTTGCTTTCCAAGACATCCAAGCTGGCTAAAGCGGCAGCAGCACCGAGTTGATTGCCCGTAAAACTGTGGCCGTGAAAAAACGTTTTAAACTCTGAATAATCGCCCAGGAAGGCATCAAATACCGCCTGGGTGGTGAGCGTGGCTGCCATCGGTAGATAACCGGCGGTCATTCCTTTGGCGACCGCGAGGAAATCAGGTTGAACACTTTCCTGGTGGCTGGCGAAGAGCGAACCGGTGCGTCCGAAACCAGTCATGACTTCATCGGCAACAAGTTGAGCACCGTGGCCACGAACAATCTCAGCAACACGGCGGAGCCAGCCCGTGGGTTGGGGAATCATTCCAGCAGCGCCTTGCATCAGCGGTTCAACAACCATGGCGGCGTAGGGATTCCCCGTTTTCTTTTGCGCAGCAAATTGCTCTTCGACGATGCCGGTGCACTCGAAGTTGCACTTACGATAATCCCGCGCATCGGCGCGCTCCGGTTTGGCGCGATTAAATGGACAGCGGTAACAATAGGGAGCCATCACCTTATCCGTTTGAAAGAGGAGGCCTGAATACGCCTTATGAAATAGATCGATATGCCCCACGCTGACCGCACCGACAGTGTCCCCATGATAGGCGCCTTCCAGAGAGAGGAACTTTGGCTTCTTGCTGCGACCGGAACGACGAGCATATTCGTAGGCAAGCTTAAGAGCCACTTCCATGGCAGTGGAACCATCATCTGAATAGAAGATTTTGCTCAGTTTGGGATTTAATAAGGAAGACTTTGAGCTCCCGCGAGGAGCATTGGCGGAGGGTAACGCATTGGCGACGGTTATAAGACGTTGAGCGAGCAGGGAAGCTGGTTCATTGGCGAAACCCAAAGCGGAGGAATGAGAGATTTTTCCTAGTTGCTTTTTAATGGCGGCATTGATCTTTGGATGATTATGGCCATGTAGATTTGTCCAAATGGACGAGTTGGCGTCGAGATATTCCTTTCCTCGCGCGTCCTTGAGAACAACACCGTGGCCAGAAGTGATCACGATCGGCTCCTGTTTCAGCCAATCGCGCATTTGCGTGAAGGGATGCCAAACGTAATCATGATCGAGTTGGGCCAGTTTGTGCATGATTTAGATGGAAAACGCCAACGCCTTGAGGAGCTGTGCAATATCTTCTGTCGTATGACCGGCGGTGAGGGTGACGCGGAGCCTGGCTGAACCACGAGCAACAGTAGGATATCGAATTGCAGGAACAAAAAGCCCTTGTTCGCGAAGTTTGGTTGCCAGGGAGACAGCCTTGACTTCTTCACCAAAGATCAGCGGAACAATGCTGCTGGAGAGAGCCTCAAAATTCCAACCTGCCTTATTGAGCCCCTCCATCAAACGACCAAGAAGTTGTCGCAACCTGGCGCTTCGTTCAGCACCTTCTGAAGACTGCACCAACTGAATGCCGGCTGTCGCAGCAGCGGAGGCCGCAGGAACTGGCGCGGTTGAAAAAATAAAGCTGCGGGCGCGATTGACCAGGTAATCGATAAGCACTTTTGAGCCGCAAATGTAACCGCCGCTGGCCCCAAGAGCTTTTCCCAACGTGCCCATCTGAATTTCAATACGATCTGAGACCATTGCTTCCTCGGCGAGGCCGCGTCGGTTCGGACCAAACAAACCGGTGGCATGAGCTTCATCCACCATGAGCCACGCGCCATATCTTTCTTTCAGCTCGACAATTTCCCGAAGTGGAGCGAGATCACCATCCATGGAGAAAACGCTCTCGGTAACAACTAGTGTTCGTGGGCGCTGAGTTCCAGAAACTACAGAAATGCGTTCATTTGCCCAGCGGAGGATTTCTTCCAGTTCGTTCAGATCATTGTGGGCAAACACGCGGAGCTTGGCGCCGCAGAGGCGTGCGGCGTCCACGATGCAAGCATGAACCAGCTTATCCAAAATAATTACGTCATCCTTCCCGAGCAGAGCGCAAATAGTGCCCACAGCCGCAGCATAACCGGAAGAGAAGGAAAGCGCAGATTCCGTACCCTTGAAAGCGGCAAGGGCTGCTTCCAGTTCGAAATGGGGCGTCAACGAGCCACAGATAAGGCGTGAAGCTCCGGAACCGGCTCCAAACTTTTCAATCGCTTTGATCGCGGCTGCCTTTAAATCTGGATGGTTTGCGAGTCCGAGGTAATCGTTAGACGAAAAGTTCAGGAACGGTTTGCCGTTCAGTTCAATCCGAGGCGATTGAGGTGAATCCACCTGTCGAAGTTCGCGATATAATCCTTGATCGCGAATTTGGTCCAGGCGGCACCGCAATTCATCGTTGAAATCTTTCACGCTATTTATGACTCCCTGGAGTAGGTGTGTCTTGCAAGCCGAGTGGCTGAATAGCCCAACGTCCGTTGATCATACTGCTGGTCACGTCCCCAGGATGTTCCAGAACCGCATCATAAACAGCTGAGGTCCTCCCCGAGTACGGAATGGCAATGAGATCGGCAAAGGCTCCAGCGACGAGTTGACCTGCTTCGCCTTTCATGCCCAAAGCCCTTGCTCCGTTGATGGTGGCCATTTTGAGAATGGTTTCAGGGGACAGGTTGGGGGATGTGGCGGCCAACTCGCGCATTTCTTCGAACATGTTCAGTTCGACGGTTTTCTTGCGACCTTGGTAAACACTGGCCAAGCTGTCAGTGCCGAGGCAAAGGTTCACCCTGGCTGCGGTCAGTTCATGCAAGGGAAAGGCTTGGTGTTTGAAATAAGCATGACTACGGGGGCAATGCACAACACTTACTTTGCGTTTTCCGAGAAGCAGGGCGTCGCCGGGAGCAGTATAATTTACATGGACTGCCAGGAGATTCTCGCATAGGGCACCGGCGCGTTCCATGTGTTGGATGGGTGAGCCGAGGCCGCAGTCAGACATATCGCGTTCATTGCGCGCGAGCCAATCAAAAAGCTGCCCGCGGCGGTGCATGAACATGTCGTACTCCTGGTCGGATTCGGATACGTGAGTCACGACCCGGAGGTGTTTCTGTCTGGTCACTTGGGTGGCAAGATTTAGCAATTTTGGAGCAGTAGAGTAAGGAGAATGGGGCGACAAGCCAACCCGGCAACGATAGATGGGCAGGGAACGAAGCTTCTCCATCGCCGTTTGCACAATTTCCTCCGGAGGACGACGACTTTTTACGCCTGTCATTTCCAGGAAGGAGAAGATGCGCATTGGAGTTGAAGCCCAAACGTCCGGGAGGAGCTCAGGAATGGCCTCAATGTCGCCCACAGTGGTGGTGCCGGTGCGGAGAAGCATCTTTGCCCCCTCGATCCAGGAGAGAGCAAATTCTGAATAGGACCATGTTCCCTTGCCCGCAGTGATTAGTTTGATCCAATCCGTAAACACCTTCGGAGGTGGAAACTGCCCAGCCATGTGAGTGTAATCCAGGTGACAGTGCGCATTGATTAACCCAGGTAAAAGGATGACGTCACCCAAATCAATGGCTCGACGCTGGCTTGTGCGAGAAACATCCTTCCATGGGCCCACGAAGCGGATTCGATGGCCGGAAATGGAAATAGCGCCGTCCTCAATCGGAGGTCTGGAGACAGGAAGGATGGTGCGGGCACGTACGAGCATCTGGAAAAAGTCAATGTGCTCCGCGCAAATTACAGCAGCAAGCAGAGTGGGAGTTGTTGTGCAAAATAGTTCTCAAGAGATTACCGAAAGGGAAAAGGTCAAGTTATCCAAGGCCAGGGAAGTGATGCGGGTAAGGCATCCAACTTCCCCTTTTCCCAAATGAATTATGGACTGCAACTTAAATTTCTGCTTCCTGGCGACTGCGTTTGGTGCGTGAGGCGACCGTATGCTTGCGCGCTTTATGTTTGCTTTGACGCTTACGAATTTGCTGTTCAATTTTTTTGGTAACCAAATCAATGGCGGCGTACATATCGCCTTCAGAATCCTCCGCAAACAAATCAGGTCCTGGGACAGCTAGACGCATGGAACATTTGAACTGACGGTTTACAGCTTTCGTGGAATCGTGGTCCAAAGTAACCCGGGCGTTGATGGCGAAGCGGTCGAAATGCTCGAGTTTATCTATCCGGCTTAAAATATGATTTTCAATGGCTTGAGTCAGGGTCAGATTGTGCGTCGTCAGAATCAATTTCATACCAGTACTTTGCGACGGGAAATGAAGAAAATCCAGCAAAAGTGTTTATCTAATTTTGTTAAAATTATTTTAGAATTCAGAAATAGGGAAACCTTCCAGACTTACACAGCACTGTAAAATGAAAATAGACGCAGTTAATGCGTTTTTTTGAGGCCTACGCGCGGTGAAAAATGTGCGAAAACCTTGAATAAGCCATCGGTTAACATTACATCTTCACCGTGCCAACGAAAGTCATAGCGGTTGCCAATCAAAAAGGCGGGGTGGGTAAAACCACTACTGCGGTCAATTTAGCTGCCTGTATAGCGGCAATGGGAAAAAAGGTTCTACTGTTCGATCTGGACCCCCAGGCCAATGCCACCAGCGGTGTAGGCGTTGAAAAGACGGAGGGCGGCAGTGCTTACAAACCGTTACTGGGCGAAGGCACTTTGTTGGAAAAGGTGCAAAAAACCGCCTATAAAGGATTGGATATCATTCCCGGCGAGGTGGATCTGTGCGCAGTGGACATTGAACTTGCTCGGACGGAGAATTACTTGCTGCGAGTGAGTCAGGCTCTAAAACCGGTTATTGATTCGGGTCGCTTTGACATAATACTTTTGGATTGCCCCCCTTCGCTGGGCATTCTCACCATGAATGCATTTGCTGCTGCGGATGGTCTGTTGGTTCCATTGCAATGCGAATATTTTGCCTTGGAGGGTATTTCCATGGTAAACCGGATTTTAACCCAGTTGCGTGATAATGGCGTAAATGCACGGCTTGAACTGCTCGGGGTGGTCATGACCATGTATGATGGACGGACAAAACTGGCTCAGACCGTCGTCAGCGAGGTGCGGGAACATTTTGGCGACAAGGTTTTTGAAACCATGATTCCGCGCACAACAAAGTTGGCAGAAGCTCCAAGCTTTGGAAAACCGATCATTTACTATGACAAATATAATCCCGCCTCGGCCGCTTATGAATTATTGGCGCAAGAAGTAGCAGAAAGGTTACAAGCTGGAGAGCGAGCGACCGAATAAGGCTTGCTCGCGGGCTTGCAATCGTGGCGGGGAAATGGCCCTATTCCTCTGGACGCGTTCCCTAGATAGTAATACTTTTGAGCAAGTGGTTGGGACGCTGGAAGTTGGGAAATAGAGGAAACAGGCATGCCGGAATCGACGGTTTCTAAAGATTCACAACCTAAATTGGAATTTCGCTCTCCTGAAACTGGAAAGCTGCAGGTTGTGGCATCCGGTGATTGGAAATCAGGAGAGGTCTTTCCTGACGTCGGAGGTGTGTCCAATAAACTCGATGTGGACGAATCGATCCGGGCGCTTTCGTTCGACGTCTCGAAAGTTACCTCGTGGAGCTCTGGACTGATTGGCCTGGTCATGCGGTGCCGGGAACTTGCAATGGAGCGGAAGATCGCATTCGATCAAAGCGGCCTTCCCCAATCCGTGCAACGCCTGATAGTCCTCGCGCTCGCCGTTCCGGAAAAGAAGGACGCCAGATCTCTTCAGACCAGGCCTGGCATTTTTGAGAAGATCGGACTTGGGGTGCTTGGGTTGAGACGTTCCGGGGAAGAAACCCTGAAATTCATTGGGGATTGCACCATTGCATTTCTCGCCCTTGCCAAAAGGAAGGCAAGATACCGGTGGACCGAAGTTTGGTTGATCATGCAGCAGTGTGGACCGGATGCACTTCCAATCGTCGCCTTAATCAATTTCCTTGTCGGAGCGATTCTGGCATTTGTTGGCGCTGTGCAGTTAAGTAAATTCGGAGCTGCCATCTACGTGGCTGATTTGGTGGGAATTGCAACAATGCGGGAAATGGGCGTCATTATGATGGCGGTAATTATGTGTGGTCGGACCGGTGCCGCCTTTGCAGCTCAACTGGGTACCATGAAGGTGAACCAGGAGATAGACGCCTACAAAACCCTGGGGATCTCGCCAATTGAGTTTTTAGTCATGCCCAGGATAATGTGCCTTTGGCTCATGTTTCCAGTTCTCTGCATCTTTGCGGACCTTATGGCCATTGTCGGGGGAGGCGTTGTTGCCCTGGCCATGCTTAATTTCTCGTTCGCAGAATATTGGCAGGAAACTGTGGCAGCGGTCACGTTGACGCATTTCTTCATTGGCATCGTGAAGAGTTTTGTATTCGGCGTACTGGTGGCCATGACATCCTGCCTGCGCGGCATCCAATGCGGGAACGATGCCGCGGCCGTTGGATTGGCCACGACTTCCGCAGTCGTTACGGGAATCACCGTCATCGTCATCGCCGACGCAATTTTTGCAGTGATTTTGAACGTATTCGGAATTTAAACATGGGCGAACAACCAAAAATCGAAGCCAAAGATATGGAACTCCGCTATGGTGCCTATGTCGTGATGCGCGATGTGAACGTCCAGATCAAAAGGGGAGAGATTTTCATCATCATGGGCGGGAGCGGCAGCGGGAAGAGCACGTTGCTGAAAGCGATGACTGGCTTGCTGGAACCTGCGCGAGGAGCGGTTTACTTTGATGGCGTTAATTTCACTGCAGCCCCTCCTGAGCAGCGCAATGAAATGGTTCGACAATTCGGGGTCCTGTTTCAAAGCGGCGCGTTGTGGAGTTCAATGACGTTGGAGGAGAACGTTGCTTTGCCTTTGGAACAATTCACCCGGCTTGCACCGGCGCAAATTAAGGAGATCGTGCGGCTAAAGCTCGCACTGGTCGGGTTGAAGGGTTTTGAAGAGTATTATCCTTCGCAGATATCGGGAGGAATGGCCAAGCGGGCCGGTCTTGCCCGTGCCATGGCCCTGGATGCAGACATTTTATTTCTGGATGAACCGTCGGCGGGTCTCGATCCGATCAGTTCACGACGTTTGGACGAATTGATTCTTCAATTGCGCGACAGCCTGCAGACCACGGTTGTTGTGGTGACTCATGAATTGGCCAGCATTTTTGCAATCGGGGATAACTCCATATACTTGAGTGCCCAGGCGAAGACGGTGACCGCCAGGGGAAATCCCAGGCGATTGCTTGAGGAAACGACCGATCCGGAAGTTAAAGAATTCTTATCCAGAGGTGCAGAAAACCTGGGAAAAAAGGAGGCCGTCTTATGAGCATGAAAGCAAATCCAGCCAAAATCGGCGCATTCGTGGTAGGTGGTTTGGTCCTGCTGGTGGGGACAATCGTCCTCTTTGGATCCGGCAGATTCTTTTCACACCGTGTCCCATTGGTGGTATACTTCTCGGATTCGGTTAATGGTTTGGTGGTGGGTGCGCCGGTAAAATTTAAAGGGGTTCCGGTCGGCACGGTCAAGAGGATACAGATCAAAGTGGACGACACCGGGGAAGCCTCGCGAATTCCAGTGGTAATTGAAATTGATGAGAAGCAGGTGCTCTCAAGCGGGGGCACTTCAGAGATTTTCAAAAATCCAAATTATGTAAAGGACCAGATCAACAAAGGATTGCGAGCCAGCCTGGAGTCAGAAAGTTTCATCACTGGAAAACTTTATATCGCCCTGGATTATTATAAGAACGCAGGGCCGCCACAGTTTGTGCAAAAGGAAGGTCCCTATCAGGAAATCCCTTCCATTTCCACAGGCTTGTCCGAATTCATCAAATCGATTGGTCGCATTGATATTGTGGGAATATCGACGAAACTGGATGAGACACTCACACAACTGAACCAGTTGGTGGGACAATTGCAAGTGAAGCAGATGAGCGAAGGAGTGGTGAAAGTCCTGAATTCCGCCGACAAACTGATCAATTCCAGTGATCTTAAGGATGCCATCATCTCGCTTGGAAAAACCTCTGAGGAGACGCGAAAGGTGCTTACCAGACTGGACCAACAGCTTGATCCTCTTACGACCGGCATTAACACTACAACCGCTGAGGCGACCAAAAGCCTCACCGAACTGCGGCAAACATTGGAACAAATACGCGGCTTGGTGGGGAGCGATTCGCCGCTCATCGGTCAGATAGATGGTGCCCTGCAGGAATTTTCGGATGCCTCGCGCTCGGTCCGTATTTTGTCAGATTATCTTGCACGGAATCCCAAAGCCATTCTTACCGGCAAAAAAGGCTCTGCCCAACTCAATGAACATCCACAAAAATAGTCTCGCAATATTGTTGGTTTTAACAGGCGCATTTGGAACGGGATGCCTGGGCTTGAAACCGACTGCTGATCCCACCAAATTTTATGTGCTCACCAGCGAGCGCGGCAAAGGCGAACTCAAGTCCAGTCGAAACATATCAGTGCAACTCGGCCGCGTTGATTTGGCTTCGTATGTGGAGAATCCTGGGATTCCCGGTACGCAAAGGCGAGAACCAGATCGATTACCTTCAGTATTATAATTGGGCGGAACCCATTCACGCTGGAATTGAGCGGACCATGCGTGAAAACCTTTCCGAGGAGTTGGGAATTTTGGTTGGACGCAATTCGGTTGCGCGGAGTTCAGACGAGAATAACTTTGAAGTGCGCATCAACATCTCACGATTTGAACTGACGGACAAAAACCAAGCCATCGTTTCCGGGGATTGGATGATTTTGCATGGCAACGGTGTCAGAAAAGGACGGGTTGAGTTGCGAAAGAATTTCCCGGGCTCAAAAACCGACGCGGGACCGGGTGTTGCCGCCCTAAGCGGGGCGTTGTCGGAGTTGTGCCAGCAGATTGCCAAAGAAATTCAAGGGCAGTAAGGCATTCCGGGAAAATCAACGCCGTCGAGAACCGGAACGAGAAACGGTGGAGACGAGTTTAGTTTGGCTGGCAGCAAAGATTAAGCGCCATTAACCAACTTTGTCTCGACGAATGGGATACGTTCGCTTCCCGGTGTACATTTCCTTCTCTTTGAGAAGCTTTCTTCTGTGAAGAACAACGTCCACAATTACAAGAATGGCGAAAGCAACGGCGATAAATATGGCAAGCACACAGAGGCCCAACGCGGGATTGTCCTCGAAGTGTCGAAGGATTACTGCAATACGATGTTTAAATGTGTCCACTGTCTTTCTACTACCCCTCCTTAATCAACAAAGAGGGAAGACAAGAATAGCCGCAGCTTTTAGAAAAGGCAATTTGATTGTTAAGAATCTCCTACCAATAATAATTCAGTCCGACAATTTCACCCGGTTTGAGGTTGGAAAAGCGTGCGCAGAGAGTGGTGGCGTACGATCCCTGTCCGCCGGGGGTGGGTTGCGGAGCGCTGAATATCGGTATGGCATCAGCGTTGATTTTGCGCCAGACTGCATTATTAGTGGCCTTTATCCGGGTGGTGGCTGAGGATAGCAAGAGGGTCACCTGGGCAATGTAGTCCTCATCGTTCGGGTAGACGGCTGCGTATGCGTTTGGAGCGAAGTGAAATCCACGGAGCGTACGATCCTGCAAGGGTAAATCCTCCGTAATACGCATCCCGGTGATAATGGTATAAACATCTCCTTTTTCGGCATTGAGCTCCACATTAAAAGTGATCTCATTGTTTTTGAGGCTGATGGGCTGTTGGGGGTTGGAGCCTTGAAAATATTCCAGCTTTTTTCCGAAATGGTTGTGCAGGCTTTCCGTGAAAGAATTGTCTGACGCAGCTACTTTGCGCAACGCACGAATAGTGTAAACATATCGGAAAGTCGTGGTTCTACTCACCGGTTTTTCCTGTGGCAGGTCTTCCATGTCGATGAGGACTGTTGCTGACTCTATGATATAAGGACGATCATGGGTCAAGCCGGAATGAATAGCGGACTTCAGATTTCCAGACTGAAGGCTTTGACTCCAGGCTGGGAGAAGAGGCCAAAGCGGGTCATAGCCCCGCAGGCGGAGCATGAAGCAGGCTGCAAATAAGGTGATCAAGACGGTCAGAACTAACTTTGGCCAGCGGTTCATGTCAGCAGACTAAAGACTTGGAAATCCGTTCGCAAGATGCCACTGATGCGCTGGTTGAATTGGAACTTTCCTGGCATTGAGCTTAAAAGCTTCATGATCGCTGTCATAGAAAAGCTGCAATTCCGGGTTCACGGATTTGCACGGGTCACTGACTGCAAGGATACAGTTTCAATCATCTGAAAGTAGCTTTGATTTTACCGTCGGCTTCAAGTGCTGCCACCAAAGCGTAAACATTTTTTTGCAGACACCAGGGGACATCCTCTCGCAGATCGGGCATTGCAAGCAACCTGCGCCCATTCCGTGAGTGTTTCAAAGCGTTTAGGAGATTCTTGGAGTGTTGCAGGTAGATTTGGTGCGCCACGATGACGGAGTCGGCCATAAGCATTTCATCGTAATCCGGCCACAGCTCCTCCACCAGCGCGCCGACACCCAGGATATCTTCGAAGGAGGCTTGGTCGCCGGTTCCGCTGCACACCAACAGGAGTTCTTTAGGGCGATGCCGGCGCAAATAGTCGGACGTGGCAGTCAGGTTTAGGAGTGAACCCACCAAAACCGTTTGCGCGCCCGTACAAGCTCGCAAGGCACGAGAGCCATTGGTGGTCGAAATCACGATGGTGTGACCTCGAATTCTCTCCGGCGTAAATTCACGCGGCGAATTACCGAGGTCAAAGTCAATTCCACCGGTGAGATTGGCCTGAATCCGCAAGCCGTCACGCTCGCCCGCGAGCAGAACTTCAGGATGCTTCTGTCGCCATGATAGCGCCTCAGGAATATCAGAAACGGGAATCAGCGCGTTTGCTCCGTGCGCCAGGGCAGTGACGATCGTACTGGTAGCCCGAAAGACATCAAACACCACACACGTTGTTGCGCTGAGATCGCGCCTGGATAGTGCGTCGAACTCAGCCGGAGCAAAGAGCACTTCAAAGTTGGTTGACATGTCGAAATCAGAATTGCGTCTGGCGAGAATACTTCAAGCAACAAAAATCACGGTCGGTCCGATCTCCTGGAGACTTGTTTGGTCCGCATATAATGAAAAAGGTACTGTTGGGCATATCCAGCGTTGGGACCAAAGTAGGTCTGTGTGAACTTTTCCAGCCTCTTGCGGCTTGGACGACGTTTGGGAAAGTAAAGATGCTGTAAAGCCTTCATCACCCAAACATCGACCGGAAAAGCTGCCTGAAAACCGTAGGCAAATAGGAGCACGCAGTCTGCTATTTTTCGTCCGACGCCGGGCAGCTTTAACAATTCTGCACGCGCATCGTCCACGTCCATCCCGTACAACCGCTCCAATATCACCTCACCCGAGTGGATCATACGTGCAGTTTCCCTCAGGTAAGGGGCGCGGAATCCCATTTTACAATCCCTTAGTTCTGCTTCAGTGGCTGCGGCCAGTCGCATGGCAGATGGGAAGGCATATGCTGGACTGTGCCCCGGCGGAACCGGGACCGGTTCTCCGAACCGGATGCAAAGCAACTCCACAATCTGCTGAATTTGCACGATCTGCTTGGTAGATGATAAAATAAACGAGGCCAGGCACTCCCACGGATTCTGCCTTAACAGTCGCAAACCATGGCACGCTCTGATGGCATTTCCCAACGGTTCGTCTTTGGGGAAGGTGGCCAGCACGCTCTTCAGTTCCAGATGAGTTTGCAGAAAATCGACAAGCCAACTCCAATCTGTGACCGGCTCAGCAACCTCGGCGATAATTGAATTGGAAGAAGACCGGAGTCGAACCCAATGATTTCCGATCACGCCAATCCATGAATTGTGCTCTTCACGCCAACGAAAAGCCTGCCCGGAGGAAAGCGTGCCCGGCAGATCGTAATCTGTAGCTGGAATGATTATTTCACGTTCGGTAATCCGCATCTTAGCGTAAGCCCCGGCATTCGCAAATTTGGATGCGTCGGATTCGCTGGTCCCGGTAAAGCACATAGACTGCGTCTAAATCCGTTACTGATTCGAACTCATCTTCCAATTGCTCGGGTGGTGATGGAGGAGGGGGACCTATCAAGTCGAGTTCCTGAACGTAGATGGCGTTCTGCCCTTTTCGACTTTCGTATCCAGGCCAGAAGTAAAATTGGTTCACCGGTTCCTCGCTGGTAATGAAGTAAACCAGCGGATCATCGGCAGTCGCACACTTCCTCGCTTCCGGTAGATTGAAAGCAATCTGGCTGGCGATCCCATAATGACCGCCGATGATAAAGACAGGTTTTCCTTCCTTACTCAGCTTTTGCCGGGCGTCCTCCACAACTTGAGCTGTGTCGGTCCATGCCGTTAGCCTTCGCAAGGGATCCTTATTAGGCGGCAAGGTATAGCCTGCCACACCCACTATGCGGTTTATAAGCTTTGTCTCATGAAGAAAGATTGTAGCCAAGCTGCCTAACACCAATCCAGTGACCAGCAATAACAATATCCTTCGTGAGCCTTGCTGCCACCTGAGATCATAATAAACGACCGCGAGACAGAACATCGGAATAATGGAGGGAGCGATCCAGTTGGGCAAAACGCGCGCATGGAACGTCAGCAGAAAATAAGCTGCCACGATGGGCGCTCCCATGCTGAAAAAATACACCAGAATTGGTTTCTCAGATTTATACCTCCAGAAAACGAAGGCCGCGAAAATCGTGGGAATCAAAAAGAATGGATTGAGAAGAACAAGTTCCGCGCCAATAAAATTCAGGGTAAACTGTTGAAAGGAATGGAGCAGTTGAGCAGGTGAAAGATTCCAATCCTGCTGCAAGCTCCCGTCATTGGCCACATGTTGGACGGTGATCCAATGGTGCTGATAATTCCAGATCAAGACGGGCAGGGCACAAATCAGGTTGATAAGCAAGGCCACATAGGGGCCTGGCTTGCGCAGCTGTTTCCGTGCAGGAGGCCATAAAACAAATAACAACACCCAGCTTGCCAGTTGAAACAGGCCGGTATATTTGCTCAGAAATCCCAGCCCCATCCAGAGTCCAACCCAGCTCCAATTGCGGATGGTGGCATTTTCTTGAACCGCACTCCATCCGGCAATCATGGCCAGGGTGTAAAACATCACGGACAATGGATCAATGGTCATCAGTATCGACCCGATCAACATGAAAGGGATGGCGAGACGAAGAGCAGACATCCAGAAGGCGGCGCGCGCCCCGACCGTTCGGGCCATGAACCTAAGCAGCGCGACACTGACTATGGTGGAAATGATGGGCGAAAAGAAACGGACTCCAAAGACATTGTCTCCCCAAATGTGCGTGCCGAGCCATTGGACATAGGCGATTAACGGCGGCTTGCTATAATAAGAGAGTGCAAGGTGTTTGGACCACAGCCATTGATAGGCTTCGTCTTCAGAGATTTGGAGCCTGCCAGACGCTATGTAAATAAGCCGGGCAAACAATTGAGCAAAAATCAAGACGTAGCCCAGACGGATTAGGTGCTGGTCGAGGGTGCCCGGAGTTGCCAGTTGAATCTGACTTTCAGAAATTTTTGCATCGGGTTGCAACAAGGAAGGTAATTTCTGCCACCAAAGCGGAAACCATCTTTTTCCCGCTGAGATCCAAAGAAAATTCAAGGTCCAAACCAAGGCAGCGGCCGAGCCAGCGCCGAGGATGGCGCCGACCAATACATCGCTGGGATAATGCATTCCGCAGTACACCCTCGAGAAGGCGACCAGGCACGCAAGGGGCAGCATGAAGCGCCAACTCCGGCGATAGAAGATGAAGGTAATCATGGCAGCTGTGAACCAGTTGGTGGCATGCGATGAAGGCATGCTAAAACTGTTCGAAACACCCATGCCGTGAGGAATGTGGACGGCCGCCAGGGTGTTGAAAGGACGAGGACGCGCGATGGCGTGCTTAATGGAATTTGAGAGAAGGGAATCTCCCAGAAGAATACCGAGCAGCAAAAAGGCAACGCAGATGCGCCCGCGAGCACCACCAGCAATGACCAGAATTGCACAAACCAACAACAACGCAGGCAAAAATAAAGGATTGCCGCTAAGGAACGGCATCACCACTTCAAATAAGCTGTTGCTCAGTGTTGAATTAACAAAATGAAACAGCTGAGCATCCAGTGCTTGCAACCAGTGCATCAGGAAAGACTCTAATCGACGCAAACCGCTTGCAAACTAAATAAAATGCAAGCGGCCGGCGGGAATTAATAAGAGATGATGGAGCGGACCGGATAATTCTGCAGCTTATCACGGCCGGCCAGGAACTTGAGTTCAATGAGAAAGGATATCTCAAGAATTTCGGCCCCCACCTTTTGCAGGAGAGAAGCGGCCGCAGCAGCCGTCCCGCCGGTGGCAAGCAAATCATCTATCAGGAGCACTCGACTGCCTGGTTTGACCGCGTCGATATGGATGGCGATCGCGTTGGCGCCGTACTCCAGATCATAACTCTGTTCGTGAGTCTGATAAGGCAGTTTCCCTTTTTTTCGGACAGGAACGAAACCAGCTTCGAGCTTTAAAGCTGCAGCTGCGGCAAAGATGAAGCCGCGGGCATCAATGCCGACAATGGCATCCACCATTCCGGGTTTGAAGTTTCCGATCAGGAGATCGATGCTGCCAGCGAAGAGACGCGGATCAGCCAGCACTGGTGTGATGTCTTTGAACTGGATTCCAGGCTTGGGAAAGTCAGGAATATTCCGTATGGCGCTTTCGATATCCGAACGCGTCGGCTTTGCTTGTGTCATGAGTGGTTATGGTTGAATCAGGTTCTCAAGCCTTTTTGGCTTCGATCTTTTCTATCATCTTGCGTAATTTTTTCAGAGCAATATTTTGGATTTGTCGAACGCGCTCACGGGTGACGCCAAATTTTTGGCCGACTTCCTCGAGCGTTTTCTGGTTTCCGCCATCCAGACCAAAGCGTGCGCGAAGTATGGTTGCCTCCCTTGGATCCAGGGTTTTTACCAATTCCTGCAGCATCTTGGTCACCGTTTTCTCTTCCAGTTGCTCGTATGGCGTGTCGGCGTTCTCATCCTGAACGACTTCCGCAAAATTGTTCGAGTCTTCATCGCCGATCGGGGCATCCAGAGACGCCGGGCGGATGGCCGCAGTGCGCATCTGGCTGACTCGCATCGCTGAGATGTTTAATTCGTCGGCTAATTCCTCATCGGAAGGTTCACGGCCAAGGATCTCCTGAAGCTTCAGGGCCGTTCGACGCATCTTCGAAATCTTATCCACCAAATGGACTGGAAGTCGAATAGTTTTCGATTGATTTGCCAGGGCTCGCTTGATGGATTGTTTAATCCACCAGGAACCGTAGGTGGAGAGTTTACCACCTTTGGCAGGGTCAAACCGCTCCACAGCCTTCATCAACCCAATGTTGCCCTCGCTGATGAGGTCCAGCAGTGGAAGCCCGATCCCTTCGTAGTCGCGCGCAATCTTTACAACCAGTCGCAGATTCGCCTTGATCATGAGTTCGCGGGCCTTCTTGTCGCCTTTTTTGATGCGAGCTGCCAGTTCAATCTCTTGCTGTGGAGTCAGGAGTTGAACCTGACCGATCTCCCTGAGATAGAGCTTGATGGCAGTGTCACCGTCGTAGGAGGTGCGTTCCCGTTCGTGTATGGGAGCCAGATCTTCCACAACCGCTGGTACCGCATCAATCACGGGACTGGATTCCTCCAATTCAACCGGTTTTGACTTGGCAGAAATTTCATGCCGTGGTGCAGGCATGTGAGGAACGGATACTGTAGTTGCCCGGGCCCGCTTATGTTTGCTGCTCAGTCGGGATTGATCCCGGTGGATCTTGATGGGGCGTTTGGATTTTGCAGCCATATGAGATTTAAAAATAAGAGTCAGTCCCCGCTCGCAAGTGTCCAGATAACGTTTTTAGTTCGCTACTCTGTCCCAAGTGAATAACAAGAATCCGAGCGCGTGTGTATGGGGAATAATGCCCACGGAACCCCGGGAAACAGGGGCATCTGTGCGTGGAATGGCCTATCTTCGATCATTGCGGGCTATCATCACGAACTGAAGGAGCTGCATCATGGAGGTCACGAGGGCGGCCACGTAGGTCAACGCCGCAGCGCTCAAAACCTTGCTGACCGCAGGTCCTTCCTCCGCTCGCACGAGACCGAGTTTCAATAATTGTTGTTTGGCCCGGCGGCTGGCGTCGAATTCAACGGGCAGGGTGACCAATTGAAAGAGAGTCATTACAGCAAATATGCCGATTGCGATCGGGATAAGTCTGCTCAGATGCAAAATAAAGCCCAGGATGAAAAGTCCCATCCACGCCATGCTGGCGATTTGTGTCACCGGAACCAACATCATGCGCAGATTGAACAAGGCATAGGCAGCCTTCTGTTGCAGTGCATGCCCGGCTTCGTGCGCAGCAACTCCAACTGCAGAGATGGATTGCCCATGAAAATTCTCAGAAGATAGAAAAAGCGCTTTTTTGCCCGGGTCAAAATGATCGGTTAAACGTCCGCCAATTTCCTCCACCGGCACGTTAACCAACCCCGCATCACTAAGAATTTCCCGGGCTGCCTGCGCTCCCGTTAAACCGGAATAGGTTCGGACTTGTAAATATTTATTGTACGCTGCCGTTAGTTTAATTTGAGCATAGATACCCAAAAGAAATCCCGGGATAAGCAGCCACCAATATGCACCAAAAATCATAAGTTTCCTTTATTGCCAATCACGCTCCAATCTAATCCAAAATCACCTTTTTGAAACCCGGGATCAATAATCCATCCAGAGATAGACTTCGCGAGCAGGAGAAAAGGAAAATTTATAAGCTAAACTGGCTATGGATTAGCCAGTTAGGAATTTGGCTGCCAAATGGATTGGTGGCAGGAAGTGCAGCTATAAAGCTACAGAAGGCAAAGGCTGGGAGACGGGCTCAGACTTCGAGCACCTTTTCAAAGCGGGTCAGATTTTTTGATTTGCCGGTTGTAATCAGCGCTACATCCTCAATTCGCACACCGCCAATTTCTGAATAATATAGGCCTGGTTCCACCGTGATCACCTGGCCGGCCTTCAGAACCCCAGTCGAGGTGGCTCCAACGCGGGGTGACTCATGAATTTCCAGGCCGAGCCCATGCCCAGTGCCATGGAAGAAGCCTTGCATACGCCCATCGATTTTCCCAGTTTTGTAACCTTGCTTGTTGAACAAGCTCAAGACAGCTTCATGCACTGTTGCGGTGGGGGTGTTTGCTCGCATCAAAGTAAAGGCGAGTTTTTGGCCTGCATACACTGTATCGTAAAGTTTCCTTGCTGCCTCGGTGGCCCGCCCTTTCACGACGGTCCGGGTAATATCCCCAAAATAGCCGGTCTTTTGTGCACGGGGGAAAATGTCCAAAATGATCAACTCATTGGCACGCAGAGGGCCATACCCGCGCTCATGGGGATCACATCCCTGCCTGCCGCCAGCGACGATCGTGTTAGCCGCGAAACCACCTGCCTGCAATACGGCAGTGTCAATGATGGACCGGAGTTTTTCCGAGGTCAGAGGAGAGTTTTGGTGGAGGAGGCGATTACCTTTGCCTACCTTTGAAGTTTTTAATGCCTCAATTCCAGCTGCCATTCCGATTTCAGCCATCCGCAGTGCAGCAGTGAGCTTTCTAACCTCGTCAGCGGTTTTAATTTCCCGCTCAGGAATAAAATTACCAAGCTCAGGCTTTACACTTATACCCAAGTTTTTGAGTTGGGTGGCGAGACCAAAAGGAAAATTGTTAGGGACAAAAACCGAGCTGGTTTTGTTTTCGCGTAAAATCAACTGAATGACTCCAGCAAAATCGGGTGTTTTACCTTTGCTGCGCAGATTCTGGTAGTAATCACTCAGAGGAAGAACCTGACAACGAGGGGCTTGCTTTCGAGCCCGGTCAATCTCCAGATCGCTCATCACAATGAATTCCCGGCCGCTGAGGCGAAGATAAATGAATGGGTCCGGAACGAACATGCCAACCGTATACAACATGTTGGCGTCGTGTTCGCTATCGGCGACCATCAAAAGATTCTTTGTCTTTGCTTTGCTAGGAGCCATGGCAGTTCGAGAATGGAGTGATTGGAAATTGATGGGATTAAACGCCGAATAAACGGTCACCTGCATCACCCAGCCCAGGAACGATATACCCTTTGGCGTTGAGCTTCTTATCGATTGAGGCAGTGAAGATCGGCAGGTCAGGGTAACTGGCGCGAACCCTGCGGATTCCTTCCGGTGCGGCCACGAGGTTTACCATGCGGACATGTTTGGCTCCGAGCTCAGATAACAAATTCAAGGCCGCAACAGAGCTGCCTCCGGTTGCCAGCATGGGATCGATCAAAATCACTTCAAATTTGCTCAGATCCTTTGGCAGACTTTGGTGATAGAAAAGGGCCTGGAGACTTTTTTCCTCGCGTTTCAAACCGATGAATCCGACTCGCGCATGCGGGATTAATTGCAGGATGGAATCGAGCATGCCCAGACCGGCGCGAAGGACAGGAACGAGAATAACCTCACGGCGCAGACGTGAACCGCGCGTCCTGGCAAGAGGGGTCGTAACGGTGGTTGGTTCAACGGCGAAGGTGCGGGTAGCCTCGTAGATCATCAAAGCTGCAACCTCACTGAGAACCCTACGGAACTCCTGAGGTTCAGTGCGTTCATCCCGCAGGCGCGTGAGGTTATGTTGCACCAATGGGTGCGAGATTACGGTAACACTTTTGTCCATGCTTTAGTGAATATAGGTGGATGAGAGAAAATATAGATATCCGGCTTTGATATTGGGAGCATCGATGCCGATATCCAGCTTGATGGTTGCGGATTTGGCATTGCTCTCGCCGAAAAGACGAAAGAGATTTGAGAGGTCAAAGAGGGGTTGGTATTGGATTAAGTTGGCCTGGTCCTTGGAGACGTGACCCAATTCCTCGGCCTTGGTCACTGCGACTTCAAGATCGCCAACCTGATCCACAAAGCCCAACTTTTCCGCCTCTTTTCCAGATAGAATGCGACCATCGGCGTAGTCTTCCCAGTCAGAACTTAATTTCCTTCCTTGATGTGCCTTGTAGGCTGCATTGCGACCAGATCGCACTACATCCTTAAATTTGTTGAAGGTTTCATCAATGAGGGCCTGCACCATTTTTCGTTCCTCCGGCAGGACTTCTTCCGGACTTTTAGTGCCGCTCAACATATCCTTAAATTTACCGCTCTTGTAAACTTCGGGACGCACGCCAACCTTGTCCAATAGGCTGCGATAGTTGAAGCCATGCATGATCACCCCGATACTGCCGGTGATGGTCAATTCATTGGCAACAATCCAATCGCATGGGGCTGAAACATAATAACCGCCGGAAGCGGCCAGACTGCCCATGGATACAACGACAGGTTTTTTTGATTCCGTGCGGAATTTGGTAATGGCATTGGCAATTTCGTCTGAGGCAAGGACTTCTCCGCCGGGCGAGTTTACTCTCAAGATGACAGCTTTTACGAGGTCATCCGCCTTGGCGCGTCGCAACTGCTCCTTGATGGAGGAAACCATGCCGATGCTCCCTTGTTCGGAGGCACCGCCGGCAATCACACCTTCAACATCAATGACAGCGATCTTGTTCTCAGCATCATTGTCCCGCATCACAACTTCTTCCATGCGGGGGCCGCTGGATGAACGAGCTGATTTTCCGCCGCCCTTCAATCCACTAGTGAGAGAATGGCCAATGTTCAGCAGAACGCTCAAACCCAGGAGCACCAACAACACAATGGCGAAGACCATCCAGCCGGTTCCCTTTCGCGCAGGTCCCGGCATGGGAGATGGGCGCACAAAGGGAGGGGGATTATTGGAGATCGGAGGTGGCGGCGGAACCGAATGTCCTGGCGTCGGCGGATTATTTTCCGGAGGCAAATTACTATCCATGGCATGAAAACTACTTCAAAGAAGCTGGAGGGGCAAGTGCATTGCAATGTCTTGCGGCGGCGATGGGTTAACTTATTCAACTACTGGCCCGCATAATCACGCCAAAGCCATCGAAGTGATTCAGGCAGAATCGCACCGCCATGCTTGCCGTTGTGGGCGCCATCTCCAAAAACGAATTTGTAATCATATTTGGCGAACTTCAAGGCCGCGGCCATTTCCTGGTTGGCGAGCGGCCAGTTTCCATGGGCGTTGTCCAGGTCGTTGGCGCCATCCTGAAGAAAAACCCGAATGGGCTTGGGAGAGGTTTTGCGAATAAGGGATGGATAAACATATCCGCCGCGGATGTTGGTGAAGCTGCCCACGTGACTTATTACTTTGCTGAAGGTGGTGGGACGTTCCCAGGCAGCGGTAAATGCACAGATACCGCCTGAACTGGCGCCACAGATGGCGTGGCTTTCGGCATTGGTAGCCAGATTGACCTTCTTCGAGACTTCCGGAATTATTTCTTCCAATAGAAAACGGGCGTATTGGTCGCTCGGTGTGTCATATTCAAAGCTCCGATTTTTGCTGGCCGGTTTTCCCGATTCACCAGCGGGAATTTCACCTGGGTTGATAAAAATTCCAACTGTTACGGGCATTTCCTTTTTGTGGATCAAATTATCGAAGACTACCGGGACGCGGTAATCACCATTCGTGTTCACATAGGATCCACCATCTTGAAACACCATGTAACAAGCAGGTTTCTCAGGCGAGTATTGGGCCGGGACATAGACCCAATAGTCGCGTTCCGTTCCGGGAAAAACTTTGCTTGTCCAATGATACTTGGTAACCGTTCCCTGGGGCACGCCTTCATGGGGCCTGGAATCTTCACCGAGTTTGTAATTGTCGGCCGAGAGCGCGGGTATGGTTGAGAGAAGCAAGGTTAACTGGAGCAGGGCAATGAACTGATATTTCATATAAAATTTTGAGTAGGAATCGGCGCTCAATCACCGTTGGCAAAGGGAAGAAGCAAGGACATCGATGAGATTGTTCAACTGCCTTTCAGTGTGTTCACTCGAAACAACAAAGCGAAAGTAGCCGCTTTCAGGTCCTCCCGGGTATTTGATGAACGGAGGATGAATTCCAGCCTTGAGGAGGTTTGATTTTAAACGCCCGGCCGCCAGCGCGTTTTGAGGAATGATGGGAACCACCGGACTGGGCGTGTTTACGATATCGTAACCGGCGTCGCGAACCTTCGTTTTTAGATATTCAGTATTTGCGTTCAAACGCTGGCGTAGCGTCTTGTCGGTTTTGAGCAGCTTTACGGACACCGTGGCAGCATGGGCCAGTGGTAGAGGTAACGGAGTATTGCCGACGAAGAGTCTGCTCTTATCGATTATGGTTTCCTTTAATGAAACCGGTCCGAGCACGGCACCCCCATACACTCCAAAAGCTTTGCTTAAAGTGGTTGTTTGGATGATTTGCTTCCGGCTCACTCCGGCGAACTCAGGAGTCCCACGACCCATTTTGCCCAGCACTCCGGCGGCATGGGCATCATCAATCAGGAGGACTCCTTCGGCAGGAATGAACTGCAAGTAGTCCTTAACCGGCGCAATACTTCCATCGTGCGAAAACATTCCGTCTGTCATCACGATCGGTTTAATTTTTCCCAACCGTTGGAAAATGCGGCCCAGATCTTCGGGGTTGCGATGTTTGAATTTGATAACCGGGCAGTCCAGCAGTTTAGCGGCATCGACCAGACAGCCGTGGGCGCGCTCATCAATCAGCGCATGGGAATATTGACCGGTGCAGGCTTGTCCCACCATCAGGGTGGGGGCATATCCGTTCGAGGCGAGGAGAGCGCTTTCCGCAGCAAAGAATTGCGCCAGCGCCTTTTCCAACCGGCCATATACTTCATGGTTGCCCGTGGTGAGTCTTGAGGCCGAGACGTTGAGACCGTAATTAACCACTCCCTGTTGAACCGCTTTCAAAACTTCAGGATGGCTGGCCAGCCTGAAATAATCGCAGCCAGCAAAATAAGAAAGCTTGCGGTTCTTAAAACGCACGTAAGTACGATCAACCTGCTGCAATGGCGGCGGAACAGTTGTCATTCTTGAGTTGGTATAGGGGAGTCGGGATTTAAGCGCACGACAAAAGTAATTGCTGCCTCAAGGAGCAAGCTCGATCCGGTCTCCCGCTTCCAAAGGAAAGTCATAGCCACGAAGCACGCGAATGGGATCTACCTTCACCGCTTCACCATTACGCGTTACCGTGATACTCACAGGATTGCCCAAACCCTGGTATGAAGCTTCAATCAGTGCCTTGGCAAGCGTGAGTTCGATCGTCCAGGGAATCGTATGATTGGCAACGTTACCGAGGACCAGCACGGTGAACTTGGGTGCCTGACCTTGAGCTGTGCCTTGTTGCTGGCCGGTCCAATAAGCTTTTACCTCTCTCCTGCGGGCTTCCTTCTCCGAGGTGCATCCAGCCACTGAAATGGCGAGAATTAGAAAGCAAACCATGCATTTCATAACTACGTCTAGTTTAGCAACTGGTGGGAACTTCCTGCAACACTTCAACGCAATGTGGAATTGCACCGACCACGAAGCTTAGGCATTCGGTGGCACCACTGGGTTTGCCGGGCAGGCAGATTACCAGAGTCTTTTCCACCACCACCGCAAGGTTGCGTGATAGGATGGCGTTCTTTGTGATCTTCATGGATTCCAGGCGCATGACTTCGCCGAATCCCGGCAACTCGCGGATGGCGATTTCGCGGACTGCTTCCGGGGTAACATCACGCAAAGCTACTCCGGTGCCGCCCGTCGTCAGAATAAGCTGACAACCTTTGGCTATCTGCTCCCGAATGGCACGTTGAATGTCACGCTTTTCATCGGGAACCAAAGACTCCGCCAAGACCTTCCAGCCATAATCCAAGGCAGCTTTTTTAAGCGCCGGCCCGCCAAGGTCGTCATAAAGGCCTTTTGAAGCACGATCCGAAATGGTGATAATTCCAACCAGAAGTTGCATAAAGAATTATTTTTTTGTTTTCGAAATCAATTTTATATCGGTAATTCGCATTTGCTTATCCACCGCTTTACACATGTCGTAAATGGTCAAAGCGGCTACACTAACCGCAGTCAACGCTTCCATTTCAACACCGGTCTGGGCGGAAATCTTCGCAGAAGCTTTAATTATAATGCGGTCCCTGGTCTCGGGGAACTCAAAATTAACCTCACAGTGGGAAATAGGTAGAGGATGACAAAGAGGAATCAACTCGCCGGTTTTCTTTGCCGCCATGATGCCTGCCAACCGGGCTGCCGCGAGAACATTTCCCTTTGCAATGTTTTCTGACTGTATGAGTTTGAGCGTGTCGGTTTGCAACCAAATTTCACCGGAAGCGACGGCTTCACGCAATTGGACCGGTTTTGAGGAAACATCCACCATGCTGGCTTCACCCCGGGAGTTGATGTGCGTAAGTCTGCCCATATATTAGAGGGATTTTTTCCAGTCCTGGACGGCGGCACGCATTTGCTCGGCTCCATTCATTCTCGGGGTCACGAACCGTGGCGTAAACCAGGGAAACATTCCAACCAGATCATGGGTGACCAGAATCTGGCCATCACATTCCGAGCCTGAGCCTATGCCGATGGTTGGAATCGGAACGCTGCGCGTCAACTCTCCAGCAACGGTTTTGGTTACCAATTCCAGGACGATGCCAAAAGCGCCTGCTTCAACCAAACTTTGCGCGTCGGCCAGCAACGATTGCCGTTCGGCTTCAATTTTGCCTTTGATATGATAACCACCTTCTTCGCGAACATGCTGCGGCAGCATCCCCAGATGGCCCAGGAAGGGGATTCCGTCCGCGACAATGGCGCGCACTTGCTTCTCGATGCTATGGCCACCTTCAGCTTTAACGGCTTCGGCGCCAGCCAGCATCAGGCGACGCGCACTCTGAAGAGCGTCCTCCACGGTCTCGTAACTCTTGAATGGAAGATCGGCTACCAGGAGAGCACGGGGTTTGGCTCGTGCAGCAGCCCGGACGTGATGCTCCATCTCCTCCATGGTGACCAAAGTTGTGTCTGAATATCCGAGGACGACCATACCCAGGGAGTCGCCAACCAGGAGCAGAGGAATCCCGGATTCATCCAGGAGTCGCGTCATGGGAAAATCGTAAGCGGTGAGCGCGGCGATTTTCTCACCACGCTGTTTCATCGCACGAATATCTTTGGCCGTGATCTTATCCGCACTCATCAAATGAAATTAGGCTCTTTGAAAGCTTTTGACCAGTTCTGCAGGTGAGGTAACGGCAGTGCCCACCTTGCCGACGACGATGCCTGCAGCATGATTCGAAATCATGGCGGCTTCCACCGGAGATGCCCCGCCCGCAATGGCGAGGGTAAATGAGGCAATCACAGTATCGCCAGCGCCAGATACATCGAAAACTTCCTGAGCCTGGGTGGGGATATGAAAGGGTTTCTGACCTTCGCGGCAGAGGAGCATTCCAAGTTCTCCCAGCGTGACCAGAAGAAGAACGGGTTTCAGTGCCTTCAGTAATCGTTCTACCACCAACATCAGGTTTTTGTCGGCCAATGGATTTGGGTCCTTGGTATCATCCGGAAGATTTGCCAATTCAAAGGCTTCCTTGCGATTTGGTGTGATCAACGACAACCCGGTCAGGTTCAATTGATGTACCGGTTTCGGATCCAAACTTAGCCAGACGCCATGTCGCCGACAAAGGAGCCTGGCTCCATCGAGGAGATCCTGGGTGACCACACCTTTCCCATAATCGCCGATAATAACCGCGGCAGTGGTCGTGATTTGTGCTTCCAATGCAGCAAGAAG
The DNA here is from genome assembly GCF_000172555.1 of Pedosphaera parvula Ellin514. NCBI lineage: Bacteria > Pseudomonadati > Verrucomicrobiota > Pedosphaerae > Pedosphaerales > Pedosphaeraceae > Pedosphaera > Pedosphaera parvula. The sequence goes on along the minus strand of NZ_ABOX02000012.1, from coordinate 108,068 downwards.
GCGACGAGTCATTTTATGATCGAGTCTGCCCCGGGTTTCCCGGTCCAGCCGCACCACCTGTTGCTGATGGGCGACGATTCTGGCTTTCACGCTGGTAGCGCGAGTGGCATCGGGCAGCAAGCCCGTACAACCGATTCCCGTTTCAGTAAGCAATTGTTTCAACTGCAAGGCTGCCTGATCGCGGCCAACCACTCCGAATAAATCTGTGGGAACCTGGAGAGCCGTGAGGTTGCGAGCCACATTGGCAGCTCCGCCCGGAATGAAACTTTCGCGGTCAAAATCCACCACCGGAACAGGAGCTTCGGGTGAAATCCGCGCCACATGACCCCAGATAAAATGGTCGAGCATGACATCACCGATTACAAGCGTGCGTGTCCTGCTTGCGGCGGCGAGTATGTTGCGAACCCTTGCCAACGATAAAGCATTTTGCTTCATACGAAACCCAGATGTTTATCAACTTCCGAAATAATGTCGATGAACCATTTTTTGAAAAAAAGTAGTTCAGCCTAAAAAAGCCGTAAGCGGACTGGTGGGGCTGGCGGCATCTTGTTGTGGACCGAGCCCAATTTCATAAGCTGCACGTCCAGCTTCGACCGCACTCTTGAAAGCGATGGCCATGCGGTTTGGATCGCTGGCAATGGCGATGGCGGTATTTACCAGGACTGCGTCGGCTCCCAACTCCAGCGCCTCGGCGGCGTGACTCGGGGCGCCAATTCCGGCATCAACAACCACCGGCACTGTGGCTTGTTCAATAATGATGCGAAGTTGATCACGGGTTTGCAGACCGCGGTTGGAACCGATTGGCGAACCCAAAGGCATGACAGTGGCGGTACCCGCTTCCTGCAGTCGTTTGGCGAGTACGGGGTCGGCGTTAATATAGGGAAGCACTGTGAAACCTTCTTTGACGAGGATTTCAGCGGCCTTCAGAGTTTCGATTGGATCCGGCAGGAGATAACGCGGATCAGGATGAATTTCGAGCTTTACCCATTTAGGCAAACCTGCAGCCACTGCCAGGCGGGCCAAACGAACAGCTTCCTCCGCGTTCATTGCACCACTGGTATTGGGCAAAAGCAGGTACTTTTTGGGATCAATAAATTCGAGGATGTTGGCGAATGGATCACCTTTGCCAGTGAGGTCAGCGCGTCGAAGCGCGACAGTGACCATTTCTGTCCCGCTTGCGGCGAGAGCATCACGCATCGCCTCCGGAGAAGAGAATTTGCCCGTGCCCAGAATCAACCGGGATTTAAACTCTCGACCGGCAATATTCAATGATTGAGTCGCCAAACGCATCGGACACAGTATTAGGCAAATTAAGGATTTGTCGAGAGGGTAGGCGTTTCATCAGATTAACTGCTAAGGCATTGTAGTTTAGCTTCAACGTCCATGAGCAAGGGCAGGAAACTTTCAAGTCTATACCGAATGCCAAATTAATTTCCGAAATGGGGAAAAGAAACAGAATGAACGAAGGAAATAAATTTGTGGAAAATGGAGACTGAAAAGTCATGGTTTTAGGGACCAGAAAATTCATTAGTGATTGGGAGCAGGGTGCTTTTGATTTGAGGCGGCGTTGTCGCCCTGGTCGCTATCTACTGATAGCGCCTGCGGGCTCCGCCTTGCCTCAAACCAAAATCCCTCCTGCCATTCGGAAATTTCTTTCGGCATTCGGTATAGACTCATGGCAACGAAGCATCTACTTTGGCAACATGTTTCGTCCGTGCATCGATCTGCATGAAGGTAAGGTAAAGCAAATTGTCGGTGGAACGCTGGAAAGCGGCGCCTCGGCATTGCGCACGAATTTCGTCTCCGACCGCTCCAGCGCATATTACGCTGAAATGTATAAGCGAGACGGACTGAAAGGCGGCCATGTGATCATGCTCGGGCCTGGAAACGAAGAGGCGGGGAGGGCGGCATTACGGGCCTACCCGGGCGGGCTTCATATTGGTGGTGGAATCACCATTGATAATGCTGCGAGTTTCCTGCGTGAAGGCGCTTCACATGTCATTGTCACATCGTGGGTGTTTCAAGGGGGGCGAGTTGATTGGGATCGGTTAACACGATTGGTGAAGGCCATTGGGAAGAAGCAACTTGTTTTGGATCTGAGTTGCCGTCGCAAAGGCGCAGACTATTTTGTGGTTACCGATCGTTGGCAAAAGTTTACGGAGTTAACCGTTGCCGAGGAGTCGCTGCAGCGATTTGCCGACTACTGTGCTGAATTTCTTATCCATGCGGTGGATGTTGAAGGTTTGTGCCGGGGCATCGACCATGAATTAGTGGAGAAATTGGGTCGCTGGAGCCCTATTCCCACAACTTATGCGGGTGGTGCGAGCAGCCTTCAAGATCTTGAAGAAGTCACCAGGCTGGGCAAGGGCAGGGTGGATCTGACAATCGGTTCGGCACTCGATATCTTTGGGGGCACTGGCGTGCGTTATGAAGATGTTGTCGCCTTTAATCGCAAGCCAGCCAGCACGTGAAAAGATAATTGTGGAAGGCCTTATCGGTGGGCCCGGGAAGAGTCGGCAAAATAACCCTGCTGTGCAATCAACGCCTCGGGGGTTCCGATCTGTGTCACCTTCCCGTCTTGAAGAACTAGAATTTTATCCACACGCTGGATGGTGCTTAAGCGATGAGCCACAATCAGGGTCGTACGTTTCCGCATGAGTTGTTCGACACTGGCGATCACGGAGGCTTCACTTTCGGCATCCAAGGCACTCGTGGGTTCATCCAGGAGCAGAATCTGAGCATCTTTAAGGAAGGCGCGTGCAAGATTTAGCCGCTGTCTTTCGCCAACACTTAAAGGGGCGGCTCCTTCTCCAACAACTGTGTTGTAACCTTGGGCAAGCTTTTGAATGAAGCTATCAGCATTTGCCGCCCGGGCCGCATCGCGAATTTCCTCCAATGAAGCACCAGGCTTTCCGTAGGCAATGTTCTCAGCGATGGTCAGCGGGAGAAGGATCGGTTCCTGTGGCACGACTGCAATATGGGATCTTAGATCAGCAAGCTTCAGATCCCGGGTATCCACTCCATCGAGCCGCACTGCACCCTGGATGGGATCAAAAAAACGGGGCAGGAGGTTCAGCAGGGTTGTCTTGCCAACACCGCTTGGACCGATAATGGCCAATGACTGACCCGCCTCCAATGCAAAATTAATGTCGCTGAGAACCGTTTGATCTTTTTCATAACCGAAGGATACGTGGTCGAATTGCACACTGCCGGTGAGTTGTAGGGAATTATCTGGTGAAGTGGAGCGGGTGGTTGAGTTGGAACCTGCAATTGCTCTGGCATTCGGCGAATCAATAATCTCCTCCTTCGTATCCAATATCTCGAATACCCTTTGGGTTCCGGCACTGGCATTGGCAACCGTCGCACCAACATGGGAGAGTTGATTGAGTGGCTCATAGAGCTGCGCCAGATAGGCGGTAAAAACGAGTAATTCTCCAACCGTCAGTTTATGATTTATGACCTGCACGCTTCCCAACCAAACAATTGCTGCGGTGCCAATGCTGAAAGCAACAGCAATGGCCAGCCAGTAAAGCAATTCCCAAGCATGTTGCGAAAGTCGCTTTTGCTGGGCTTCGGCAGTTTGAGATTTAAATTTTCGTTCTTCATCCTGTTCACTGGTGTAGCTCTGGATGAGTGGAAGTGCATGAATGGTTTGTTGTATGAAGGAGGTCACCTGGCTGTCAGCCTGCTGGGCTTCGGCACCGCGTTCACGCATCTTCTTTCCAAAGTATTTCACGGAGATCACCAGCAGAGGGGCGGTGGCCAGGGAAGCAAGTGTAAGGGAAACGTTGATCTGACACATGACCACAACCATCAAGATCAAGGTGAGCAGGGCAGTAAAGAATGTAATTAGACCTTGTTGGAAAAGCGTCTGGAAGGAATAGGTGTCCCAGGTGGCGCGATAAATCAGGTCGCCGGTTTTGGAACCGTGGTAAAACTTCATCGACAACTTCTCCATGCGACCAAATACCTCATTGCGAACGCGACGCAGGCCTTGAAGTCCGACCTTGATGGAGAGGTAATTCGTCGCCGCGGAAAGAAATCCCTGGCTCAGATGCAAAATCAAGGTGGCAACGCTCAATAGAATCAAGAGCCTGCTCTTCGGCCATGCATTCAATCCCGCTCCAAACCAGCCTGGCAGAGGTTTGGTTCCTAAAACAGCATCGACAATAATGGCCAATGGCCATGGTTTAAGCAGATTGGTAATGATGCTGGCCCCCAGCAACAAGGCCATGACCGCGATACGCGGCGCATCGCGGCGGAAGTAACGTAAGGCGCGGAACGAGTTGTTCATCAGCATGCCGACTGTATAGGGTGCCAGCAGGTGAATCCAGTTTTAAGCCTTTTTGAGCCACAAAGATAATAAGCTATGAGAGAGTAATTTGGATGAGATTCACGCAGTATGCGTGTAAATTTTGCTTTCCCTATGAGTCTGAAGGTAAAAATTGCAGGTTTTTCGATATTTATGGAGTTGGCATTGAGGTTGCTGAAAGCAGGCAGAAGCATAACACCAGACTAGTATGGCTAGGAAACTATACATATTTAATCCGACGGGAAGGCAACGAGCCAACTGGAACTCGAACGCGCCGATCAAGGTTCTGGGTGGTTACAGCACAAATTACACATTACTGGGAGACCAGTATGCAAAGATATTAGGCGTAGGACACCAGTTTGACAGTCGGGTAAAGCCTTGGGCTTTGAATTTTGCCGCAGTTGCGAAACCCGTAAAAGGTGGCGCCAGCCGCCTGGATCGCAATTTTAGGGGGTGGGGATAAACCCATCTGGGCGCATGCCTCAGCAGGAATGCGCCCAGATGGCCGTTTATTGTGCCGGGTCAACCTCCCGGTCATTCTTCTGTATCAGCGTTTTCCCATTCCGGATATTTTGCCGGGGATACCTGGCCGCGTCTGATCAACTCCTGTAAATCACGAATGATGGTTCGCCGGGCGACATTGAATTCCCTGGCCAGGGCTGAAATGTTGGGTCGCCCTTCAGATTTGGCTATGATGTCGCGAATTTTGTTCTGGCGACTCAACCTATCGGTGGATCGGCTCAGTAACTCGTGAGCGTCGATCCGTTTAGACCGTTCCAAGGCTTCAAACTGGCGAATGACTTCAGCGGCTCCACATTCCTTGAGAGCGGTTTCGACCGTGCGACGAAGTTCATGGACATCGACCGGCTTGGGAAGACAATAGTGAGCCCGTCGGGGCCCCTGCAATGCTTGAAACTGTTGATGCACCTCCAACGCCCCTGAAACAATTATGATCGGGGCAAACGGTTGGAGTTCTTTTAATTCCGGCAGGAATTCCAATCCCAGTTCGCCATCAGCTAAAACATGATCGAGGATCACAGCATCGGGGATAATTCCAGGGATCAGGGAAATAGCCTCAGTCCCTTTCATCACACGAGTGAGCTGATATCGGGAGAGAGCGTCCTCGTAGATCTCGTATTGGAGATCATCGTCCTCGATTATTAAAATTTTAGCAGCGTCCTTAGCCTTTGATCCGGTCGTCATAAGTTCTCACCTGCTCGGGTATCGACGGGCAGAAGCAGAGTAAACCTGCTTCCTTTGTCTACCGTCGAGGTAACTGCGAGTCCAGCATCAATTTTCTTTGCCAGTTCATAGACCATTGAAAGTCCCAGCCCTGTGCCGCGCCGGGCTGAAAACGCCTTGGTGGTAAAGAATGGTTCAAATATCCGAGGCATGATCTCAGCCGGAATTCCCGTTCCCACGTCCGCCACCGAAACAGCAACATACCGCAATGCCGATTTTGGTGCGAGGGCCAGGCTGCCGGGTAACTGGTTAATTAATTCCGAGCTCAGAATGATTTGCTTATGATGCGGCATCGCTTCGGCTGCATTAAATATAAAGTTTAGCAATATTTGCTGAATGAAGTCCTTGGATACCCGCACAGACGGAAGGGATTCCGCTTTTCTCACCTCGACTTCGACTTCCCGCAGAAACCGATCTCCAAGCAAGCGGACTGTTTCGTCCACCACCGAATTTACGTCTGAGGTGAGTTCCTGCTGGTCGGGACCGCGACTAAACCCCAACATGGCCCTGACAATGCCTGCTCCCTGTTCCACCACCGTCTTGATGCGACCGATGCGGACGCGAATCTTATCCTGATTTTCCACATTCTCCTCAATAATTTGAGCGGAGCCTTTAATGATGGATAGGATGTTGTTAAAATCGTGTGCAATTCCTGCCGCCAGAGTTCCCAAAGCATTCATTTTTTGACTGTGCAGCAGTTCCTGATTGGCAAGTTCCAACTCTTTGGTGCGTTGAGCGACCTTCTGTTCGACTTCAGAATAACTGCGCAGCAACTGGCGGTGCCGATTGAGTGCCAAGCCACCAAAAACCAAAGTTGCAGTAGCGGCCAAGGCAGCGACAAGCAGCAGACGGGTTTCCTGATACCAGCGTAGTGTGATGGCGAACTCAAGGATGGATGGTTTAGGATCAATATTCCAATTCCGATCCATCGATCTGACCTGAAAGTAATGTTTTCCGGCAGCGAGGTCCTGAAAACTGGCAGTTTTCTCTTCGGAGAAAGGCGACCAATCCCGCTCATCCAATCGGTAGGAATAAAGCAGCCGTTCGGCGGGAGTGTATTTCCACTTATCGCGTCCCGCATATGAAACGGGTACAATAGCTCCCTCGAGAAGACTGTTATTGTCCTCTCTCAAAGGGTTAATGATGGTCTGAGGAGGGTCTAGATCTGCATCTGCATGATAAATGCTTAAGCAGTGTTCAGTGGCAACCCAAACCCGTCCCCGGCTGTCCTCAGAGAGATGTTCGATATTCTCGTCCGGTAATCCTTCAACCGTTCCGTTTAGTGCCCAGGTTCCCTGGTAAAATCGATAGAGGCCTTTGGCAGTCGCGACCCAGACACTTCCCTCACGACTTCTGACGAGCTCATTGATCTTTCCGAAGCCCGAACGAATTAATGACCACGATTTGCCATCGAATTCCCAAATCCTGTCCATCATACCAAACCAGATTTTATTGTCGCTCACTTCAGTCAAACAAAGCGCTCCTTCGGGCACGAGTCCATCGGCGGGCAAAAACGTCTGCCATTCTTTGCTATGGTACCTGGAAAGGTACCGTTCACCGGTTAGCCATAGGTCTCCATTACCGGAAGCGTAAAGATGCTGAACCTGCCGATTCGAACTCAAATCGGGTTGAGCAAAGGGAAAACTTCCCAAGGCTTCGCCATCGAAGGTTACGAGCTTTCGAGACTCACCGTTGGCTGATGAGGGCAGTTCCAAACAGAGCGTTCCATCGCGCAAAAACCCGAGCGGCTTAAGCTGCTTCCCGGTAATTGCTGACAGCGTTCTGAATTTGGAGGTCCTGGGTTGGAACTGAATCAGATCCGCTTTCGTTTCGATAATCAGGCTGCCGTCGTTGAGAGCGAACAATTGCTTGGCGGTTTCCGAGCGTGGGAAGATTTTTGGGGGAATGACAAAGGTTTCCCAGGCATCTTCATGGAACAAGAAAAGGGAATTGTCCTGCACCAGCCAAATCCGGCCTCGTGCATCTTGTGTGACGGACTCACACTTGGAGTCAAGTCCCGAGAATGCAGCCGGCGTGCTCCAGGCGGGCGGAGCATAACGGAAGAGTCCATCTAAAGATGCGATCCAAAACACGCCATGTGGCTCAATGGCGAGGTCAACGAGCTTATTGACTGGTAACTGTTGATTTTGACGAAAATCACCCCCGTTCTCTTCAAAAGCCAGCAAATAATCCCGGGTTGCCGCCCAATAGATATTCCCTACGCCACGCCACGCACGGACATAATCGTCCTGCCTGATGGATAAAACCGACCAACGTTTGCCATTAAAGTGCACCACTGCTTTTAAGGAACCTTGTTTCGTTTGCCCCAGAAGAATGAGGCCGCCTTCTTCATCAAGCGTAGGTGCCTCCAGATAGTTAAATTGCTCAAATCCTTTGGTTGAGGGAACGTAATCCTGCCATCGGCTATTTCGTGTAATAGTCCGAATTGGTCCCGATAATTTGACCACTCCTCTTTGCCCGGATATCCAGAGTCCACCATCATCGGCGATAACCATTCCTGTAAATGAGCCTACGCGACTTTGTTCGGAAAGGTGGATAGTGCTGGTTTTGGGAGTTTCCGAACGTTCATTGTTAAACTCACACAACGCATCCGCCAGCAGGAATAGGACATGCCCCTGTTTGGTAGGCAACAATTGCATATCCTGTAGAATGGCAGGATTTCTTGCGTATTCTTTTTGAATTTCGAGTACCTTATACTGGTGCCAATCCTTTCCGTCGTATTCCTGCAATCCGCCTTCCCAGAGACTCCAAAGTTGGCCGCCAGGACTCTCGCAAGGTTTTCCACCAAACTTCGGCGGTGCTGGAATCTTTCTGACCGTATAACCATCCAGAGAACTAATGGATTCTGAGCCGGAATGTTTTACCAATGCTCGTCCGCGGGGGCCGGAACTAACCGATAAACAGGAATTAGCCGCCAGTCCGTCCTCGACCCCATACTTCCGGATAACCGGAATGCTTTGGCTCCAATCCGGAGTTGCCATTGCCATGATTGCCACTATAACTAGCCAGTGCTTAGCCATTCGCTTGGGGCAGGGTTTGCCGCTTGCAATGGATATTATCCAGACAACATTCATGCGGTGCAATCAAAACAAGAGGTGTGCATTGAAACACACAGTTCCCAACCGTAACACAATGCCTTAGAACTGAAATCTATTGCTGTGGAAAACTGCCTTAAATCCGCAACCTCAAGTCGGGTTATGAAATACCCGGACGGGAACAGGAACGGATCGTGCCGCCTGGCAGCCTTCACCCTGATCGAACTCCTGCTGGTGGTCGCCATTATTGGCATACTCGCAGGTTTGTTACTGCCGGCGCTTTCATCTGCCAAAGCCAAGGGAAATACAGTGGCATGCCTGAGCAATCTAAAACAGCTTGGACTCTGTTTTCAGATGTATAACGCAGACAACGATGGCAGGTTTGCGGATAATCTTCCGAACTTCTATACCGGGACGGACCCGGGCTACAGCAACTCCTGGGTGGTGGGCGACATGACTCGAATTGCCGAGGCTACCAATCAGAACTTGTTGCGGCAGAGCAAATTCTTTCCTTACGCAACATCCGCGAAACTTTTTCATTGCCCGGTTGATCAGGCTAGGTCAAACGGGTTTGATCGGTTACGCAGCTACTCGATGAATTGTTGGATCGGAAGTCGATACATGAACAATAGTACCTATGCAAACGGTGCATACCGCACTTTTCTTAAGGAAAGTGAGCTGACCTCACCAGCGCCTGCCGCATTATGGGTGATGATGGATGAATCCGAAGCCACGATTGATGACGGTTGGTATCAAATCACGTTCGACAGCAGCACTTCGCTATACGCTAACGACAGCTTCTTTGGAACACGGCATCAACGTGGTTATACCATTGATTTCGCGGATGGACATGGAGAACTTTACAAACTCCGAGATCCGGGCACGCAGATTGGCAAACAACTCTCTCCGACCAATTCTGATTTGGTAAGGTTAAGGAATGTGACCACCAGTGCTTATGGAGCCCCATAGCAGCAGACAATTTTCGATGGTTGCTGGATGGAACTGGTTGTATTTTAAACCAAGCCAATTCTTTCTCTCACCTCATCAACGAATAATGTGACGGGCCTTTTTGTCGATGGATAAAAGCTCCAATTGCGAACTCGTGCAAACGTGGCCAAAATATGCGACACAAAAATTCTTTTTACCTTCGTGTTTTTCCGGTATGATTACTGACCACAGCTCTACGGAACATGAAAAATCTGATCCTTTGCATAATAATTTTGGCTTTTGGCAGTCTGGCCGCAACAGCGCAGGTGGAGAAGCCATTACGGATTTTTATCCGTGCCGGCGTGAAGACGCACGGCCCGGGACAGCACGACCATCCTCGCTTCCTCAAAGAATGGACCGAATTGCTTAATCAGCGGGGTGCCAAGGCTGATGGGGCCTTGAATTTTCCGACAGCAGAACAGTTGGAAGCCACGGATGTGCTGGTGCTATATGCCCAGGAAGGCGCGGACATTTCGTCGGAACAACGGGTGAACCTCGACAAATTCCTCAAGAAAGGTGGAGGCATCGTGGTGCTTCATGATGCCATCTGCGGAAAGGATGCGCCTTGGTTCAAGACAGTGGTAGGCGGCGCCTGGGATTATGCCCACGCCAAGTATTTTGAGGGAGACGTTTCCATTTATTTTCAAGACTACCACACACCGATTACGAAAGGTGTATCCAATTTTGATTTCGAGGATGAGATTTATTATCAACTCGACCTGATGCCGGAGGCACACGTTTTGGCTTCAACGTATAAGCCCGATGAGCGCAATACACATGACGGCAAGCTTTATCCATCAGTTTATGAGATCGTCCCGCAGATGTGGACCTATGAGAAGGACAACTACCGCGCATTCGTTTCGATTCCCGGCCACAATTACAAAAGCTTCGAACTGCCGCACTTTCGGGCTTTGCTGCTGAGAGGTATTGCCTGGGCTGGCAAGCGGGATGCAGACCTGTTGGTCAGCAAGGAGGAACTGGCAAGCCTTCGATATCCAGAAGGTGGGCCGACGGTTCCGGAAAAGGCGGTTGCGAAAATTGTGGTTCCTCCTGATTTTAAAGTAAATCTCGTGGCGTCTGAGCCTTTGATCGATAAGCCCATCTCCATGGATTGGGATGCCAAAGGACGCCTCTGGGTCGCCGAAACGCCGGAATATCCCTATCGCCAGGATCGTTCCGTTGCTCCTTATGATCGCATCTCCATCCTGGAAGATACCAACGCAGACGGCATCATGGACAAGAAGACAATGTTTTACGAAGGACTGGATTTGGTTACGAGCATGGTTTTGTACAAGGATGGAGTGATTGTATCACAGGCACCGGATATTTATTGGTTGCGGGATACAAAAGGCACAGGAAAGGCAGACACGAAGGTGTTGCTTTATACGGGTTTTGGGAATCGAGACACGCATGCCGTGCTTAGCAACATGCGCTGGGGATTCGATGGTTGGGTTTACGCAACCGTTGGTTATAGCAAGGGGGATATTTATTCGGGCGACAGGAAGCAACATTTCGGCACCGTGACCGAGGGAGTGTTTCGATTCAAGCCGGATGGCAGTGCATTGGAGCAGGTGGCCTCCAAAGGTGGTAACACGTGGGGCGTGGATGTGGCTCCTGACGGCGAAATTTTCTTCAGTCAGGCGAATGGGAACCACGTGGACCATGTGGTGATGCCAGAACCGATTTTGGCTAAAGGAAAGATTGGAAACGCTGTCAGCGGATTGAACATCGAAGATCACAAGCGGAGCTATCCGTTGATGAGTTGGACAAAGCAGGCTTACGTGCAGATTGACTGGGTGGGCAATTTCACCGCGGCTTCCGGCTGTTGTATCTACGATGGCGGCGCCTGGCCGGAAAAGTATAATTATACTCACTACGTAGCCGAACCAACGCTTAACATTGTCCATCAGGACGTGCTTAAGCCTCATGGTGTCACTTATGTGGCCAGCAAGGATCACGAAATGGAGGAGCAGGAATTCATTGCCAGCAAGGATCTTTGGTTCCGTCCCATTCACCAACGTGTTGGCCCGGATGGGGCGCTTTATATACTGGATTTTTATAATCAGGCTGTGGTTCATAACGATACACGCGGTACAAGGCATGACCCCCAAAGCAACGCCGCGATTCGTCCCGATCGCGATCATTATTTCGGACGGATTTGGAGGGTGCAGTATCAGGAACCAAAGAAGTTTAACCTTCCCAAACTGGATGGAGTGAAGCCAGTCGAACTGGTCAAAGCTTTGGAACATCCCAACGAATGGGTCAGAGCCACAGCCCATAGATTGTTGGATGAGCGCGGAAAGATGGATGTGGTGCCAGCTCTGGAGAAATTAGCCAGATCCGAAAAAGCGTCGGAGTCTGCCCGTATTCATGCCCTTTGGGTGTTGAACAATCTCGGTGCAAAGGAATCAACCCTCCTCGTTTCCTCGCTCAATTCGAAAGATTCAGGAATAAGGAAAAACGCACTTAAGATTGCTGCGCTTGGAACGGGCAGCGATGGCGAATCTCAGACAAAAATTGAGGAGGCTGTTTTGCAGCGTGTGAAGGATTCTGATCCACGTGTGCGGTTAGAGGCGATCATCGCACTGGGTGACTTTCCAACGGACGAAAAGATAGTGAAGACTTTGGTCTCCGCATATCCAGAGCTGAAAGATCAGTGGTTGGAATCAGCGGTGGCCGGCGTGTCATCAAAGAGTCCTGAGAACTTTATCGCTGCGGCTTGCGAGGCTGGAACTCCGCAGGAATACGCTGCCTTGGTTACACTGCTCAGCAATCAGTTTGCGTCAAAGCAGGATGCAAACGGAGCTGCCCGACTGTTTGAATTGGTAGCTTCCAAGCCTGCGGCAGCTGATCCGCTCAAGGAAATTGTGTTGAATAGTTTGGTCAGAGAGTTGAGGCCTGGAACAGCACCCGACTGGTCGCCCGAGTTGCAAAAGGCATTTCAGCAACTCATGGCTTCTCCCAATCCAAAACTTACAACAATGGCGCTGCCGCTGATGTCGCGTTGGGACAAGAATGGTGCGTTGGCGGGGGAGGCCAAGGCAATTGTTGCCAGGCTGATTGGAGAACTGAATGACGCGAACCAGCCAGAAGAAAACCGTGCGCAAATTGTAAACAGCCTATTGGCCATCAGGCAGATGAATGCAGAGATTGTGCCATCGGTGGCAAACATTCTTGGTTCATCCAGTTCGACCAGTTTGCAACGAAAAGTGATCGAATCCCTGGGTAGTTTGCCGGATGCAAGTTTGGGTGACACTTTCATAGCCGCATATCCCAAGGTCAGCACTGAATTGCAGGATGTCTTGGTTAACCAGCTTTTGAAACGAGGCGACTGGTCACTCACTCTGGTGGATGCGATCAAAGGAGGGAAAGTGAACTTGTCTTCCATCGGGCCGGTCAACATCAACCGTTTGCGGACACACAGCGACCCGGCGGTGGCGGAGAAGGCGAACAAAATCATAGATGAATTACGCGGTCCGGAGGCGAAGGAGAAAAATGAATTGATCGCAAAGTTCACCCCGCTGGTCACGCAGCCTGGGGATGTCACCCGTGGACATCAATTGTTTTTACAGAATTGCGCGGTTTGCCATCGTCTGAATGGGGAGGGGAAAGATATTGCTCCGGACCTCACCGGCATGGGAGCGCACGGGTCGGCGGAATTGATCGTTCATGTGTTGGATCCGAATCGGGTCGTTGAACCGAACTTCTACGCTTATAGCGTTGAAACCAGGGATGGAGAGATTTATGACGGGATAATTGCGCGTGAGAATAGCGCCAGCATCACTTTGCGCAATGCCGCCGGGGATACAGAAATCAAAACTTCCAACATCAAGAGCCGTCGCAACACCGGGCTCTCGTTGATGCCGAACGGATTTGAAGCACTCGGTGCGGACAATCTCCGGGATATTCTCAGCTATCTTTGCGCTGGAGAATCCAACTATCGACTCGTGGATTTGCAATCGGCATTCACCGCCAACAGCCTGAAGGGATTGTTCAACGGCCCCGAGCTAGTCGATGAAACGCTGGCATTCAAGCACTTTGGAATTACGAAAGTTTCAGGAATTCCTTTTGATGTCGCCAACCCGCTCAAAACGACAACCGGCAGAAATCTTGTCGTGTTAAAAGGCGGAAACGGATTTGCGAAGACCATGCCACAGCAGGTTGTGGTGGAGAAATTGGATCTTAAAGCAAATCGCCTACACTTCCTGGGTGGAGTTGGCGGCTGGGCTTATCCAATCGGAGGAAAGGATTGGGAGAATATTCCAGTCGCTAAAATCACGGTGTTTTACGCGGACAAGGAAAAGGAGGAATTCATCCTTAAAAACGGACAGGAAGTTGCGGACTACATCGGTGCTTATGATGTTCCCGGTTCAAAATCAGCGGCTGATTTAGTCAAGCATGGTCAGGTGCGCTGGTTCACCAAATCGCTGAAGCATCATGATGTCATTAGCAGCATATCGCTGGAAAGTTTTGACAATCTTGTGGCGCCGGTTTTTGTGGCGATCACGGCAGATAATGGAGCCGGGGCAGAAACAGAAACTGTCGCATCACCTGTTAAGGCCGAACCTTTGCACTGGGATAATGGCAAGCATCTTTTGATCGTGGGCGGTGGCAGTTCCCACGATTTCAACCGTTGGTTCAAGGAGGCTGATTCAGCAACACTGGCTGAAAAGGACAAAGTCGCAGTCAATTATCTCGATCAGGTGGATGCGGTTGAGTCCAACCTCAAGGATGTCGATGTCTTGTATCTCAGCACGAATCAACAGATGACTGATCCCGGGTTGCGAAAAGGCATATTTGATTTTGCCAACTCGGGACGTGGCATGCTGCTGGTGCATCCGGCGCTCTGGTACAATTGGAAGGACTGGCCAGAATATAATCGCGTGCTCGCAGGTGGCGGAGCGACCAGTCACGATAAGTATGGTGAATTTGAAGTCACGGTCACGGACTCTGGTCATCCCGTCATGGCAGGAGTGCCAAAAACCTTTCGCATTTCGGATGAGCTGTATCACACAAAAATTGATCCGACGGGAACACCCATCGAGATTCTGGCTACTGGAAAAAATCTGGCGACAGGTGAGACTTATCCGGTTCTTTGGATAGTGAAGCACCCGAAGGCCCGGATCGTTTGCTGCACCTTGGGCCACGATAGCAAGGCTCATGACTTGGATGCCTACAAGGCGATTCTGCGCAATAGCGCGAGTTGGGTTTCCAGCAAATAGCTCCCAAACAATTATTTTTAGATTTCGAAATCGAATCCGCCGCGAGTGCTGGCTTGACGGATGAATGTGGTACACGAACAATCCTTCCGATTCTACTTATGGGTTCTAAAATTGTATTTAGCTTTACCGGTTTGTTCGTTTGCTCTGCGGCTTTGGCCCAACCAATCGATACAAAAGGAAATGATTCTTATCTGGCGAAGTTTAATCCTTCGCCAGCACCTGCGGCAAAAAAGCAGCTCCTGAGGAAGGATGATCGCCTGGCAATTTGCGGCGATTCCATCACCGAGCAGAAGATGTATTCGCGAATCATGGAGACTTACCTGACGGTTTGTCAGCCTGAGTTAAATGTTTCGGTGCGCCAGTATGGATGGAGCGGGGAACAAACGCCGGGATTTCTCGCGCGCATGACGAACGATTGTTTGAGGTTTCACCCGACCGTGGCGACGACTTGTTATGGAATGAATGACCATCATTATCGTGCCTTCGAGGATTCCATTGGGCAGGCGTATGCCTCCAATACCACGGCGATAGTTGAGGCCTTTGAGAACCATGGCACGCGCGTGGTGCTTGGCTCCGCGGGTTGTGTCGGTAAACGTCCGAGTTGGGTGGGAGATCCAAATGCAACCAAGGATGATTTGAACCTTAATCTTTGCAGGTTGCGCAATATTGACGTGGATATTGCAAAAAAGGAAAAAGTAACTTTCGCCGACGTGTTTTGGCCGATGCTTACGGCTGAACATTTTGCCATTCAAAGTTACGGGACCAATTATGCGGTGCCGGGCAAGGATGGGGTACACCCAGGGTGGGCTGGCCATGTGGTGATGGCTTATGCCTTCCTGCACGCTTTTGACATGGATGGCAACTTGGGAACTTTTAAGGTCGATCTTAAGTCCGGCAAAGCCGAAGTTTCAAAAGGACATGAGGTGGTCAGCAGCAAGGATGGAGAGGTGACGATTACCAGCCATCGCTATCCGTTCTGCACAGGAGAAGGAGACGTCACGAAGGATGACAACGTGCTCTCAGGCACCAAGCTGATTCCTTTTAATCAGGAGTTGAATCGCATGATGCTGGTAGTGAAGCATGCCAAAGCCAAGTCTTATCTGGTTACCTGGGGTGCGGAGACCAGGTGTTTCAGCGGCGACCAACTGGAAAAGGGAATCAACCTGGCGGCGGAGTTTGCGCGCAATCCCTTCCTCGAGAATTTCAAAAAGGTGGATGAAGCAGTGGCGGCAAAGCAGGGCTACGAAACCAAACAGATAAAGCAGACGTTCCGTAGCACGGAGGCCAGAAAGGACATGGAAGCCGTAGTAACTCAGACTGAGAAGGAACGCGATCCATTGGTTGCTGCCATCAAGGAAGCCTTTGTGCCGGTGACGCACACAATCAAGATTGTGGCACAGTAAAAGCACCACCAGGCACTGAGCCTTGAGTGTGAAGGCAAGTCTACGGGCCGAGATCAATTGTCTGGAAGTTATCGAAGTAAAGATTGTAGATGCCTGAACCACCGGCAGGGACCAGGCAGAGGTGTTCCAGAACGCCTTTGCCGCTGCTCGTTTGCAGAATCCCATTGCCGGTGAATGCACGGACGGGTTCATAAGGGATCAGGAACTGCACGGTTGTCCATTGTCCGGCTGATATCCATCTGCCCTTCGGGGGAGGTTGTGAATTATCTGTCGAGCCCCCCACCCATTCAATGCCTCCGCTCGTTCCACCATCGAATCCAATGGGATTGGTGGTGCTGGTTTCACGGAAGCCAAAAGCAACATAGACGTCCTTATCGGTGTAAACATCAAATGCCAATGCCATGTTGGTGGCAATGGTCGGATTGGGAAGATTGGTTGCCGCGAACGTAGTCAGGCGCAACCATGGGCTGGTGGTTCCTGATTTGAACGCCCAGGAAACCTCGAGGACATTGGAACTCGAGTGACCAACTGGAAAGTTGTTGGTGACGCAAGCAAGAGAGTTGAAAGTGAGGTCGAGGAAATTTGAAGTGGAGCCGGAGTAGGAAGGTTTTTGAAATATGACCAGAGCTCCGGAAGGGTAAGCCTCAAAATCCGTGAGGAGATTGGCGGTTGCAAGATAGGCTCGGTAGTAGCGGGAGGAAAAGCTGGGTGCGTTGGTATCGACAAAGGGCAAGGGGCCGTTGGTGCCGGGAAGAACGACGATGGGAGTCCAGTTGACGAGATTGGTGGAGGCTTCAATTACGTACTGAGTTCCAGCCGAACCACTGAAAATCAACAACACCCAGCCGTTGGAAAGTACGTTAGCCGAGGCGAATTGAAAGCTGCCGCTGGTGACAGTCAGATGAGCGGGAGCACTGGCAAGACTGCCGGCGGGATTGGTGACGAGGACATCGTAGTCGCCGGCGTTGGCGGGTTGAACATTGGTCAGGGTGAGAGTGCTGCTGGTAGCGCCCGAGAGGTTGGAGGCGTTGAAACGCCATTGATAACTGAGAGGAGCGGAGCCGGTCGCGAGGACGGAGAGCGTTACGTTAGTGCCAGTAGCGGCGTTTTGACTTTGAGGCGGCGTGGTGATGGAGGGAGGTGTCAGAGAGTTGGTGCTGAGATTTTCAACACGGACATTATCAAAGATAACGAAGGCATTCGAAGCAGGGCTGGCGATGGAAGGAAAGACGTCCATAAAACCAAGCATGATGTTGCCCGAAGCGAACGCAGAGGCGTTGGTACGCTGGGCAATGAGGGTGTCGTCCAGTTTCCAGGTGAGGATGCCATTCATCTGGGAAACTTCGGCTGCGACCCAGTTCTTGCCGGGTGCGCCAACGGTTTCGAATCGCGAATTGGCAAAAAGAGCTGGGTAGATACCACCGGCAGCATCTGCGGAAGCCATGCCGTTGGTGGTCGGATTCCATTGGGCTTGGAGTCCGGAGGGATTGCCAATGTAGGAGCGATAATCGGCGGTGGTGCCGCCTTCACCATCAACCCCGAACCAGAGGCCATCGGTCGAGGAAGCGGAGGTAGCAGCCCAGTTTGCCTCAGTGCCAGAGTGATTGATGCCGAAAATTCCAAATTCCGTGCTGCCCGTGGCACCGCTACCGACCGCTCCACCAGGATAGTTGATCCACATATCGAACTTGAGAGCGAAGTTGTTGGTGAAAAATTGGTTCTTTGGATAGATATTGACGCCAGCGATTACGCCGTTAGTGTCGTTATTATTGACGGTGAAACGAACGCCACGAGTGGTGCCGCTGATGGAATTAGGCGCTGGAGGAATTACGTAGGTTGTCCCATTAAATGTATAAGGGATGGCTCTGTAGTCGTAAGCCCAATCGGCTGTATAATCAGGAACGTTGTTGCCTGAGCCCCAGAAGAGATTCCAATTAGCGGAAGTGTCGGTGTCGAAGTTATCCGAAAACAGAAGAGGGTAGGCATTCGTATTGATGCGCAGCAGGGCGGGAATGGTCGTATTAGAACCGGAAATGTTGGTGATGACAGCGGTGTAGGTTCCGGAGTTGGCCGTCGAAACGTTGGTCAGCGATAGAGTTGAGGTTGTGGCACCAGGAATGGAAGAACCATTGAGTTTCCATTGATAGGCAAGTGGTGCATCGCCGACGGCGATTACGTTGAAGCTGATGGTTGAGCCAGCGTTTACAGTTTGACTGTAAGGTTGGCCGGTGATCACGGGAACTGTTGCGTAATGCGGGTAGTGCGGAGTCGCGATGACGCCTTCATCGCTGAGGAGGGGCCACAGAATTGAACTGGTCAGGATATTTGTGATTGTGTTTGGTGAGCCATCGAGAGTGACGGCCATTTGAACCATGCGAATGCCGTGGCTGTAATCAGCATAGGTTTCCTCGTGCACGGCAGTGACATCCTGAATCCAGGAACCGTTGGGATAGTGCCAGCCGTAAATGACAACACGTCCAGGCGCAGGATTACCATAGATGCGGGTTGAAATAATCACATCCTTCTTATCACCATCGACCAAAGCTCCCAAAGGGAAAGAATTAGTGGTGGCATTCCGTTGGCCTCGGACAGTGGTATTATGATCAGCAAAAACAGGAACTGTGGTCATGGCACCACTGGGGGGAATCGGTGAAGGATTCAGATGCACCGCGGCATTGGTGTAGTGATAATCCACCATCATGCGAGTCGGCAGAGTGCAATTGAGGAGATCGGCTACGCGCTGGGCGAGCAGGGGAGTCATCGGTTCAAGGAAATAATCCTGGTCGGAACCGATGGCCATATAATCAGGCGTGACGTAGTAGGTGAGCGTGTGTGGTGTGCCGCTGATGGTTTTGGTGATCGTGATTGGAACGAGATTAGTCAACCAGCTGGGGACGTTGCCAATCTGGATTTGTGAGAGGATCCAATTTTCACGCTCGGTAAGTCCCATGGGGGAAATGATCTTAATGAATTGGCTTCCTGTAGGAGCGCCGGGCGGACGGGGTGGAAGGTGGAGTGTTTGAGAGAAAGAAAATGCCGTGGAGACAAGGAAGGCCAAGCTTGCCAACCAATATATCAGTAAGCGCATCGGTTTTATCTTTGTACTGAGGGAGCCACGTAGGCCCCGTATTTCGTGGCACGGCTGAGGCGTGCAAAGTATTCGTGAAGGGTTTGCGAAATTGCCTTCATGGCATCAGGGGCATCGTGCTCAACGCCATAATTTTCCATGATCACAACAATGTAGGGACGGTCTTTGAGATATACAATTGCCCACTCCGTAGCTACACCTGAGATATTTCCAGGTTTGGTGGCGACGACCGTGCCATCAGGAAGTCCGGCGGTAAGGTTGGTCGGCTTTGGCTTCTTAAGGATCGCGAGGATATCATCGCAAATAGACCTGTTGATGAACTCACCTTTATGGAGGAGTTCCAGGATGCGGACGCCCTCAGCCGGTGTGGAGAGATTTTCATCTCCGCGCAAGGAAGCGGCGGCGTCCATCATTCGACGTTGTAGCCGTGTTTGCTCAAAGCCAAGAGAGTTGAGGGTTTGATTGACATTGGTGATGCCGACGAGGTCGATCAACAGATTGGTAGCCGTGTTGTCGCTGATGAGAATCATGAGAATGCAAAGGTCATGAATGGTCATTTGGACCGTGCCGTCACCCAATTCAAAAAGGATGCCGCTACCAGAGGTCTTGTCCTGCTTCTCGATGCGGCGCGTGTCAGTGAGACTGAATTTCCCTGCGTGTGCCTGCTTGTAAACTTCCATGAGCACGGGGATTTTGATGGCGCTGGCCTGGGGGAAAACCATCTCAGCATTGATGTCGAAGCGGTCGTTACTGGTGAGGTCCAACACTGAAATTCCCATGGCGCCACGCGTGTGACTTATGATTTCCTGTAGTTGGGTTTCGGTTTTTGTGCGAATCAGTTGCATGTGCTCGAGAGATGTCACGGGGAAATAAGATGTGGTTACCTGATTGATGATCCGGTTTCCGGCTTCAGCCCCTTTCCCAGAATGATTAGGAACAAACCACAAACCGTGATGGCCAGGCCGCCCCAGATGGTTTTGATGGCGGCGGGGCGATTGGGTGAGATGGGCTCGGAGGGTGGGTGCGCCGGTGCCAGGACTTCAGAGGAAATTGGCGGAAGAACGGCTGAAACTTGTTCCCGATCGAGTTTTGATTTCAACTGGTCGCGTTCGAGTTGTAGTTTTTGCACGTCTGCGACGGCCTTATTGTACGCAGGATCCTCGATGGTGATCTTATTGTTGGAGGACCGGGCGCGTTTGAGCAGGTCAATGGTCTTATCCAGTTCGGCCTTGGTGCTGGCCAGTTCGAGGACTTTCTGCTCGAGGGCGGTATCGATGATGGCGTCGGCTCGTTTGTTGAGTTCTGCTAAAGTATCGGCAGCGTGTTTGGCCTCACTTGAGGCAGGGCCTGAGTTGGTTTTGGCAAAAGTTAATTCGGCTTCGGCTGCGGAGACCTGGTCCATCATTTTGGATACCATCTCATTGGTGGTCATGGTGGGAAAGACCTGGCGCAATTTATCATGGTCGAGACTTTTCAGGAATTGGAGCAGGTTTTGCTTTTTGACATAATCAGTTTCAAGCTCAATGCGCTTTTGTTGCAGGCGGACGAGGCCCTCGGGGTCGATGACGGTAACTGGATTGGTGCTTTGAGCCATGAGGATTTGATAGCGTAGCTTTTTGGCCAGGTCTTGAGCTTCAATCAAAGTCTGGCTGTGGGCTTCCCATTGTTTTCGTAAAGTCTCGATTTTGGCTTCGGTGGTAACTTTTCTCTCGTTGGCGCGATAATCACGATAGACGCGAGAGATTTCGTTGGCGATGGTGGCGGTTTCTTCGGGGTCTTCGCTGGTAACTCGAATGCGAATAATGGCGCTGTCGGGCAGTAGGTTGATGGTTGTCTTTTGATGAAAGAGAAGGCGGGTTTCGTTGGTGGTCAGGACGGCGCCTTGTTTGTAGCGTTCACCCCAACGTTGCGCAAGATGGAGGTTCTCCATGACCGGATTGAGAATCGTTTCAGAACGGATGAGACGGAGTTCCCTGGGAACGGCTTCGGGATCGCGCGGAGTGTAAACTGCATTGGTGGAGAGCAAGTCGGTTCGTTGGAAGCGGATCTCGATTTTCAGGTCAGTGGTGGCTTGATAAGTTTTGGGAGTAATGAGCAGATACAAGGAGGCGGCGATACCGGCAAGGAGTCCGCCGAGGGCGAGGTATTTGCCAAAGCGAGCCACTGCAACTCTGGGATTGTTTCTCATTAATACTGTGGATCAGTGTTTACCGGCAGGTCGAATTAGGCAAGCGAAGAAGGGGCGTGAGCAGCACAGAAAGTCAGGAATGACTTGATCCAACAACGGCGAAAGCTGGAAGTGGATGGCCAAAATAAAAGATGACCGATCCGCAATCAGCGACCTGAAAACAGAAGCCAGTTTGAGAGCAGGAATCGAGAGCGCAATCGTCGGCGGCGGTCAGGGTTCGGTAGTTGATCAGCATGAGGGACGATTAGTGGCCAGTTTATCGAATAGTGTCGTTTTATGAGGAGACCTTTGCGGGTTGGGTGGCTTTGGTCAAAATCGTCACAGCGCCTGCCAGCGGTAAATGGATTTCAGATGAATTGGCACTTTAGGTTGAGAACGTTTGGTGGCGGGTTTGCTTGAAGCAGAGCAGGCCGCTGATTTGGGAAATTATGCCGAGGGTAATGAGGATTTTGGCGGTTGAACGGATAAAGCCGGAAGGTTTGGTGGGTGGTTCGGCAAGGTCGATGAATGAGCCCATTTTATCCCCAATCATGTCGTGGTCGGTTTGTCCATCTATTTGACTGGCGAGTTTCTGCCGGAATTTTTGGAGGTGTGCGAAAGCCTGAGGATTTGTTTCGGCATGGCCTACGTTGTTGGTGGCGTCGGCAAGTTGACGGTCAAGTGCAACGAGTTCGTGTTGTAGCTCAGCGAGGTGAGCCTTGGTGAGCTCGACTCGGACATTTTCCTCATAGTGGACATAGGAATCGGCGATGGCGTTGGCAATTTGGGCAGCTTCACCTGGGTCGTGGCTGGTAAACGTGAGCTCGATGAGTTGAGCGTTGGCAACCGGTTTGAGTTGGAGTTGGTGTTTTAGAAGGGCGCGGGCTTCGGAGGTTTTAAGGGGTGTGGGGAGATGGAATCGTTGAGCCCACGTGTCGCGGAGGTGAAGGGCTTCGATGGCGGAGTTGAGGATAAGCTCGGATTGGATAACTTCGAATTCTGTTTGGATGAAGTAGCCGCCACCATAGGATTCGTGAGGCGAATCGTCGACGGAGAGGGCAGATCTGTCAGTAACAGAACGGAATCGGGTAGTGGCTTCGTATTGCTCCGGAAGAGTCAGCAGATAGCCGCCGATGCCGAGAATGGCGGTTCCCAGCACAAGCAGGAGGAGGCCAAGAGTGCTCAGGTGCTTTGTGGTCACGGAGGGTTGACCGTTTATGTTGAAATTTGTTCAAGGAGGCCGGCATTTTGGACTGGAGACGGACGAAATACGTGGTGAAACCCAACATGGAGAGCAGCTCGGGAAATGTAGTGCTTGTAACATAAACTGCCTCCACATAGGATTGCGCGTTGAATCCGAATCTAGTTATGACCAAGAAATCACTGACCCGGCGCGAGTTCATTGGGAAATCCACGATAGCAGCAGCAGGCTTCTGGATTGGCACGCACAGCCTTTCTGCCAAACAGGAAGATCTCATAAACAAGCAGGAGCCGCCAAGTGACCGTTTGAACATCGGAATCATCGGCACAGCGAATCGTGCAGCATCGAATATAACGGGGGTTTCGAGCCAGAACATTGTGGCGGTATGCGATATTGACGACAATTACCTGAGCGCGATTTCACAGAAGTATCCGGATGCCAAGTCGTATAACGATTTCAGAAAGTTGCTTGAGCAAAAGGATATTGATGCGGTGGTGATCAGCACGGCGGATCACACTCATGCAGTGGCGACAATCGCGGCGTTGAATGCAGGGAAGCATGTGTATTGCGAGAAGCCGCTGGCGCATACGGTTTTCGAAGCGCGCGCCGTTGCGCAGGCGGCCGCGAAGAATAAGAAGTTGGCAACGCAGATGGGCACGCAAATTCATGCAGGAAACAATTATCGCCGGGTCGTGGAACTGGTGCAATCGGGAGCGATTGGAAAAGTAAGCGAATGTCACGTTTGGTGCGAGAAGAGTTGGTCTGGTGGGGAGCGTCCGGCGGAGAAACCAAGTGTGCCGAAGAATTTGCATTGGAATTTGTGGCTTGGGCCAGTGGTTGAGAGGCCATATCACCCATCCTATCTGCCGAAGACATGGCGCCGCTGGTGGGATTTCGGCGGAGGGACATTGGGGGATATGGGTTGTCATTACATGGATCTGGCATTTTGGGCTCTCAAGTTACGCCATCCATTGACGATCGAGTCGGAAGGTCCACCGGTGAAACAGGAGACGACACCGGCATGGTTGATTGTGCGTTATGAGTATGAAGCGCGTGAAGGAATGCCACCAGCGCGTGTCACTTGGTACGATGGCGGCAGAAAGCCCGACCTGGTCATGGAAGGGAAGGTTCCACTCTGGAAAAACGGAGTGCTGTTTGTGGGGGACAAAGGAATGCTGGTTGCGGATTACGACCAGCACAAATTGCTTCCAGAACCAGATTTCGCGGGATTTACGCCACCACCGCAACGAATTCCAAACTCAGTTGGACATTACAATGAGTGGATTCGGGCCTGCAAACATGGCTCTCCCACGACTTGCAATTTCGACTACGCGGGAGCGCTTTCAGAAGCGATTTTGCTGGGGAACGTAGCTTATCGCACTGGAACCAAGCTGGAATGGGATGCAATTGCATTGAAGGCAAAGAATTGTAAAGACGCTGCAAATTATATCAAAAGTGAATATCGCAAAGGTTGGTCACTGGTGTAACCAACTGCGACTTTGTCTCGTCTGGTGTTTAACTATGATCCATGCGCAGATTTCTGAGGTCCTGACTTGTCCGCCATCTTCCCGCGTTGGCATGCAGCCGCTGGGGAGTTTTGCTACGAGGAAACGGAGGTTCTGGTGTAACCTGATTTGCTTTTTATTTACCGGCGCATTCGGACTCGTCCCATCGTCAGCACCTGCTGAGGGGAAGAGCGCGCGGCCAAACATTCTGTTTATCATGGCTGATGATCATGCGGCGCATGCCATAGGCGCTTACGGCAGCAAAATAAATCAGACGCCAAATATTGATAGCATCGCGAAAGCGGGCATGCGCTTCGATAATTGTTTTGTGGTGAACTCCATTTGCACCCCCAGCCGGGCGGCGATTCTCACCGGCAAATACAGTCATATCAATGGAGTGACAGTTTTTAATCGGTTTGATGGAAATCAGCCGACCGTAGCAAAAATGTTACAGGCTGCCGGCTATTATACAGGAATGGTGGGCAAATGGCATTTGGAAAGCGACCCGACGGGGTTTGATTACTGGAACGTGTTGCCAGGGCAGGGCAAATATCATGACCCGGATTTTATCGAGATGGGTAACAGGAAAAAGATTGAAGGATATGCGACTGAGATCATCACCGATCTATCAATTAATTTTTTAAAGAACCGGCCGCAGGACAAACCATTTTTTCTTATGTGCCATCACAAGGCGCCGCATCGTCCATGGGAACCCGATGAAAAGCATGCGAAAATGTATGAGGATGTAACCATACCCGAACCGGAGACTTTCAATGATGATTACAAAACCAGGTCCAGCGCTGCAACCGAAGCAACGATGAGAATTGATCGCGATCTTACACCGAAGGATTTGAAGCAAGCTCCGCCACCTGGTTTGGCCGGCGAGGCACTGAAGAAATGGAAGTATCAACGTTACATTAAAGACTATCTGCGCTGCATTGCGTCAGTGGATGACAACGTTGGCAGGCTACTGAAATTTCTGGATGATTCAGGCTTGGCGGAAAACACCATCGTGATCTATACATCGGATCAAGGGTTCTTTTTGGGAGATCACAATTGGTTCGACAAACGGTTCATGTATGAAGAGTCGTTAAGAATGCCTTTTATTGTGCGCTATCCAAACCACATTAAACCGGCGACCGTAAACAAAGACATGATTCTCAATGTTGATTTCGCGCCCACTTTTCTGCAGTGCGCAGGGTTGGAGGTTCCCAAAGAAATTCAGGGGCGAAGCATCCTGCCGCTCCTTCAAGGCAAAGCCCCCAAGGATTGGCGCACGTCAATGTATTATCGATACTATCACTATCCAGCTGATCATAGGGTTCAACCCCACTATGGTGTTCGCTCCGAGCGTTACAAGCTGATTTACTTCAACAAAATCAATGAATGGGAATTCTATGATTTGAAGAGAGATCCACATGAGCTCAAGAACGTTTACGCCGATCCTGCTTACGCCAAGGAAGTGCAGCGAGCCAAAGCAGAGATGGAACGTCTTCGGAAGGAATTAAATGATCACGATCAGTACGCAGACCATCCACCAAAATCCGTGACATCCATTCAATAGTACCTGCTGGCCCTCTGCAACCTACGATGCGAACCTTAGTGGCAATACGCCGCTTTGTGCTATATTATAACGATTAGCCGTTACCGGCTGGTCGGGAACATGAGCACGATTCTGGTGAAAGAAGAGCGCTTTCCGAAAAGACTTTCCGGGTCGGAGTTGGGGGACAGGGTGAGTTAGTCGAGGATGGAGGGGAATGAAAACGTCTTGAGATTTGGATCAAGCGCTACACCAGAGCAATTTCTTCAGAGTTTCAGGCCACTTCCTCCTTGGGGGACTGTGGCTGGACTTGAACCGATGGCCGGTCATTGTTCATTTAAATCAAAAGGAAAATTTGTTTATGAGACCAATCTGGAAAGGAAGCATTAGCTTCAGCTTGATTACCATTCCCATCGCACTCTATCCCGCCTCGCGACGGGAGGAGGTGAGTTTTCGCCTATTGCGAAGCTCTGATCTCAGTCCGGTGAATTATAAGCGGGTCGCGGAAACCGATGGTAAAGAGGTTCCGTGGGATAAAATTGTAAAGGGTTACGAATACGAAAAAGGTAAATTTGTAGTTTTAAAAGATGAGGATTTTCGGCGCGTGGACGTGGAGGCTACGCAGACAATCGATATCATCGACTTCGTTAAATTGGAGGAAATCAATCCGATCTTTTTTGATAAACCGTATTTTCTGGTTCCGCAGAAGGCTGGCACAAAGGCTTACGCGCTCTTGCGAGATGCGCTGCGGAAAACAGGCCGGGTTGGCATTGCCAAGGTTGTCATCAAATCCCGGCAACATCTGGCAGCCATCAAACCCCAGAACAATGCACTTGTATTGGAACTCATGCACTTTGCGGATGAACTGATCAAGCCGGGCAATCTTAACATTCCAGCCAGTTTGGACGTTGGAACGAGGGAGTTGGAAATGGCCACTGACCTCGTGGAAAGAATGACGGATGCCTGGGATCCAGAGAAGTATACGGATGATTATAGATCCGCCTTGATGAACCTGATCCAGAAGAAGGTTGAACATGGTGGAAAAACGCCTCCAGAGGGCCCGACTCAAAAAAAGAAGAAACCGTCCAACGTCATCGATTTGGTGTCGGTTTTGCAGGAAAGTTTGGACCAATCTCACGCAGCAGCTCACACTGGGAAAACGACCAAATCGCCATCCCGAAAACATAAAACGAAAAAGGCTGCCTGATTTGTCCAGCCGGATGGAGCCACGTTAGGATATCTTGGATCAGACAAACCGGGACAGGAACAGGGACTTGGATTGCAACTTCATAGCAATAAGATAGCAATTCCGTAATTACCCCGAAGGCTTTCCGTATTCATTCAACTTTGCCTGGTCGTTATGAATGTCGATATTCATTCGGCAAAGAAAACGACTAAGATATTTATGAGTACGCCGTTGTGCATGGTTGCAGTTCAGGAAAATGAGAGTCCCTCGCCAGGATTGCCGAAGCGCAGAAGGAGAGGGGCTAATATTAACTGGGTTCACGTCTTTAGGCAGATGGCTCTTTGTGCAGTCGGAATTCCTTTGGCATTTGGATGCTATTTGATCATCAATCAACATTTTTTCGGTTCAATCCAGATCGTTGGACACAGCATGTCCCCGACGTTGCGCGAAAATGGCCAGTATTTGGTGAAACGATGGAAACTACGGGATTACACTCCAAAAGCACAAGATATTGTTGTGATAAAGGATCCCGCCGATCAAGGGCTCTCAGTAGAGCGGATTGTTGCTGTCGAAGGCCAGAGCGTGCATTTTAAGGACGGGAAGGTTTTTGTGGATGGAAAAGAACTGCAGGAGCGGTATCTTTCGCCGGGCACTCTGACCTACACATACTCGCAAAAGCATGAGCAGTTAATCCTTTGCGGCCGGAATCAATTTTTTGTGCTGGGCGACAACCGCCTGGCAAGCATCGACAGTCGTTCTTATGGTCCAGTTCCCAGAGCGAACATCCGGGGATTGTTGTTGGCTCGCTAAGCATGACTCACTCCTCAGGAGATTGGATAAGCTTGCCTAAATTTTGCCACCAGATATGCTGTCAACCATGATTGGAAAATTGGTTGACGGCAGCACGCGCGAAAAGTTGAAGGAATTCGGCGAGCGAGTAGTGAATGGAGGTTCCATCTCGCGCGAGGAGGCGAACTGGCTATTTGCTCTGGAAGATACTGCTGACATCTTCGATCTGCTTTCCTGGGCCAATAGAATCCGCGAGCATTACAAAGGGAACAAGATTCACCTTTGTTCCATCGTGAATGCCAAAGCCGGTGCATGCTCTGAGAATTGCAGCTTTTGTGCACAATCCGCGTTTCACCAAACCGGTTCGCCTCGTTACGGTTTCGTTGATCCAGAACCGGTTTTAGAGGCTGCTGAGGAGGCAAATAAGCACGGAGTAACAGCGGTTGGGTTGGTCGCAGCCTGGAAAGGTCTCAATGAAGGCCCAATGCTGGACGAGGTTTGTGATCGAATTCGCGATCTTAAGAAAACCACGAAAACCCGTCCCGACGCCTCCCTTGGCATTATCAAAAGCCAAAAAGTTGCTGATCGATTGAAAGAGGCTGGCCTTGAATGCTACGGGCACAATTTGGAAACCTCCAGGCGATTTTTCCCCAGCCAGTGCACAACTCATACCTATGAGGACCGTATCGAGACCATTGGCTATTTAAAAAAGGCAGGCATCAAGATTTGTTCCGGCGGCATTATCGGAATGGGTGAAACACGGCAGGATCGTTGCGATCTTGCCTTTGCATTAAAGGAAGTCGGGGCGAACGTGGTTCCAATTAATATTCTTAACCCGATTCCCGGCACTCCCTTTGCTGATAAGCCGAAGCTTCCGCCGATGGAAATCCTAAAGACCATTGCGTGTTTTCGTTTTATCCTTCCGAAAAAGGAAATCATGATTGCCGGTGGTCGTACCGTAAACTTGCGGGATATGCAGAGCATGATTTTCATGGCGGGTGCAAGCGCGCTCATGGTCGGCAATTATTTGACCACCTTGAATCAGCCCGTGGAGAAGGATCTCCAAATGTTAAAGGATCTTGGTCTTGACCCTAGCTGGGATAAGCACGATTTCGTTGATCAAGAAGATGAAACTTCTGCCTGTGGTTGCAGCCAGGCGGAGACTGCCAAAACAGCAGCAGTTTAAATCCGGTTCACTGAGCCAGGTCTTGCCGCTCGCTGCTCTTGCGGTTTTGTTCATTCTGAATTATTTCTTAACCGCATAACTGCGGCTAAACCCTGCTGGTTTTGCCTCAGATGAATCACCATGCAACGCTTAGGCATTAATAAGGGAAAGTATTTTGGCGAAGGCATTGATATCTCCCGCCTGCTGGATCAGATGGAACACATCGGTGAGGATTACGGCTGGAAGAGTGAGGTGTTTTTCAGAACTGCATCCTATCGGCTTGTGGCAATGACTCGCAGAGTCACGAACCCGCAAAAGCGAATTTATATTTCCACAGGCATCCATGGCGACGAACCAGCCGGTCCTCTTGCTGTTCTCCAACTGGTCCAGGAAAATCGTTGGCCTGATAATGTCGAAATCTGGCTTTGCCCCTGTCTCAACCCCACCGGATTTCCACTGAACAGCCGTGAGAATATTCATGGCTTGGATCTTAACCGGCAGTATCTCAACCCTGAAGCGGAAGAGACAGCTGCTCATATTGCATGGTTGGAAAAACAACCTGACTTCGATATTTGCCTCTGCCTCCATGAAGACTGGGAGTCTGAAGGATTTTATATCTATGAGTTGAATCCTGACAACCAGCCTTCGTTCGCAAAATCCATGATCAGCAGAGTGGAGGAGGTTTGTCCGATTGACATGTCACCCACGATCGAAGGTCGTCCCGCATCCAATGGAATCATAAGACCCAGCATGGATCCAAGATCCCGCCCGCAATGGCCGGAGTCATTCTATTTATTAACCTGCAAGACCAGGCACTCTTACACCGTTGAAGCGCCATCAGATTTCCAACTTATCACGCGCGTTGCCGCTCTCGTTGCTGCGGTACGCGCCGTGACCGATCCGATGACTACCTGATTGCGGGTTGGCTGATCAGGAAGTGTAAGCATCCATGCCGATGCAGGAGCAAACGAGGTTTCGGTCCCCGTAAACGTTGTCAATGCGGCCGACGAAAGGCCAGAACTTGTATTCGTGCAACCACTGGGCAGGATAGCAGGCCTGTTCCCGGGAATAAGGATGGTCCCAATTCTCGCTGGCCAGCATATCCGCAGTGTGGGGTGCGTTCTTAAGCAGGTTGTTCTGCTTGTCTACCATGCCGGATTCAATGGCCTGGATTTCGGCATGAATGCCGATCATTGCCTTGCAGAATCGATCCAACTCTTCCTTGGACTCACTTTCAGTTGGCTCGACCATCATGGTGCCGGGCACAGGCCAGGAAATCGTGGGCGCATGAAAACCATAATCCATCAACCGCTTCGCCACATCCTCCACCGTGACGCTCTTAAATTCACGCAAATCCAGGATGCATTCGTGCGCAACCAGATTGCCATGTCCCTTGTAAAGAACGGGGAAATAAGACTCGAGGCACTTTGCGATGTAATTGGCGTTGAGAATCGCAATCTTGGTCGCCTGAGTTAAACCTGCGGGACCCATGGCTGCGATATAAACCCAGGAGATAGGCAGAATGCTGGCACTGCCCCAAGGCGCTGCGGAAACGGCTCCGATGGGATTTTCACCGCCGAGCTTCACCACTGCATGCCCGGGTAGAAAAGGGACGAGATGTTCAGCCACCCCAATAGGTCCCATACCAGGACCACCGCCGCCGTGGGGAATGCAGAACGTTTTGTGCAAATTTAAATGGCATACATCTGCGCCCATATCGGCTGGCCGGCAAATGCCGACCTGCGCGTTCATATTCGCGCCGTCCATGTAAACCTGTCCGCCATTGGCATGCACGATCTGGCAGATTTCAAGAATGGTTTCTTCAAACACTCCGTGTGTGGAAGGATATGTAACCATCAATGCCGCCAAAGTTTCCTTATTTGCCTCGGCTTTGGCTTTGAGGTCGGCGACATCAATATTACCCTCCTGGTCACAGGCGACGGCAACAACTTTCATTCCGGCCATGACAGCGCTGGCGGGATTGGTTCCATGAGCGGATTGCGGAATCAGGCAAATATCACGATGCCCCTGTCCGCGATCCTGGTGATAGGCACGAATCACCAATAATCCGGCGTATTCACCTTGCGAGCCAGCGTTTGGTTGTAATGAAATTCCAGCAAAGCCGGTGATTTCAGCCAACCAATCTTCCAGTTGCTGGAACAGAATCTGGTATCCCTTCGTCTGGCGAACCGGGGCAAACGGATGGATGCGATTAAACTCCGGCCAGGACACCGGAAACATCTCAACGGTCGCATTGAGCTTCATCGTGCATGAACCCAGGGGGATCATGGATGTAGTCAAGGAGAGGTCTCGAGATTCCAGTCGGCGCAAGTATCGCAGCATTTCTGTTTCACTATGATAACGGTTGAAAACCGGATGCTGCAAATAAGCCGATGTCCGAGTGAGCGTGGCAGGATATTCGATGTTCACCTCAGCAGCCAACTCGGTGAGAGAAAACATTGGAGCTTTGCCGCCGTTAAAGAGATGGAAGAGATCAACCAAGTCTTTTTCCATCGTGGTTTCATCAAGTGAAATGCCGATGGAATGGGCATCAATGTATCGGAAATTCATCCGATGCGTTTCAGCAACCTTGGTAATTTCGGCCGCAGTCTTTTTGCCAAGATCAATTTGGATGGTATCAAAAAAGGAGGAGGTGCGCACCGTGTATCCAAGGCGTTCCAACCCCTTGGCCAGAATCTGCGTTAGGAACCGGAGACGTTGGGCAATTCGTTTCAAACCCTCCGGGCCGTGGTAAACTGCATAAAGAGATGCCATGTTCGCGAGCAAGGCCTGCGCCGTGCAAATATTGCTTGTGGCTTTTTCACGGCGGATGTGTTGCTCACGCGTTTGCAGGGAGAGGCGCAGGGCGGGCCGTCCCCGTGAATCCTTGGACACACCTACAATTCGTCCGGGCATTTGTCGCTTGTATGCGTCACGAGTGGCGAAATAGGCAGCATGAGGTCCGCCATAACCGAGGGGAACACCGAATCGTTGCGCGCTGCCAATGGCAATATCCGCCCCAAATTCACCAGGAGGCCGAAGCAAGGTCAAGCTCAGAAGGTCGGCAGCAACAACCGTCAGAGCCCCTGCCGCGTGCGCCTGCTTGAAGAATTCGGAATAGTTATGGATGTCCCCAAATGTTCCCGGATACTGCACGAGAACGCCGAACACCTTCTCATCCACCGGGAAGGTTCGATGATCTCCAATCACCACCTCCACACCCAGCGGCAGCGCGCGGGTTTTTACAATATCAATGGTTTGGGGATGACACTCGGAGGAGACGAAGAAAACGTTCCCGTCAGCCTTGATTGCATTACACATGTGCATCGCCTCGGCTGCCGCAGTGCCTTCGTCCAGTAGCGAGGCATTGGCAATATCCAGGCCGGTAAGATCCACGATCATGGTCTGAAAATTGAGCAAGGCTTCGAGCCGTCCCTGCGCAATCTCAGCTTGGTAGGGCGTATATTGAGTGTACCAACCAGGGTTCTCCAGGACGTTCCGCTGGATGACTGGTGGAGTAATGCAGTCGTGGTATCCCATTCCAATGAAGGAACGGAAGACCTGATTTTGCGAAGCAATCGCTTTTAATTCCGTGAGCACGTGATGCTCCCCGCGGGAGGCCGGCAAATGGAGTGATCGCTTAAGCTGAATCTGTTGGGGAACAACTGTATTGATCAGTTCGTCGAGTTCCTTAAAGCCAAGCGCGGCCAACATTTCACGTGTTTCATTGGAGCTTGGCCCGATATGCCGCGGAACAAATGAATCAGGCTCCAACAGCGAATGAGTGTTGGAGAGCACAGCCTTCGAGGATTGCTCGTTGCTGGATCGGCTTTGATGATCATGTTTAGCAGGTGTTTCGGTGACGAACATGGGAGCAAAATAAGGTTCGCCGATAACAAATCAAGAGGCATTTCTCTTAATTTAACAGAGAAGAAATCCTGATTTAAAGATTTTGGCGTTCATGCCTCGTTAACTTCAGCAAAATGCCATTTCGTGGACGAAGCGTAATCAGCGGCTCAGGCACAATGTCCTGTCCAGGAACCAATTCCAAATTGAACTGCTGAAGAATGGTGGTAATTAACAAGATTGCTTCCATCCTGGCAAAGGATTCACCAATACAAAAACGGGGACCGGCCCCGAACGGGAAATAGGCGAATTGTGGCCATTCCTTTTTGACCTCGGGATTAAATCGCTCCGGGTTGAACTGCTCCGGGTCCGGGAAATACCTTTCATTTCGATGGCAGACAAACTGCACCAAAATAACTTCGCTTCCCTCTGGAAGTGTCAGGCCGCTTGGCAGGTTATCTTCCTTTAAAACCCTTCTTGCCAGAATCCACGCTGGCGGAAAAATGCGGAACGCTTCTGCGAGCACCATTTCCGTATATTTAAAAGATGGGAGATCGGCCATTGTCGGCAATCTACGGCCCAATACAGTCTCAATTTCTTTTAAAACACGTGCCTGTATCTCTGGATGCCTGGCGAGCAAATAAAAGGTCCATGACAGGCCATTGGTGACAGTTTCATGACCGGCCATCAGGATAGTTACGGCTTCGTCCCTGATTTGCTGTTCGCTCATGGGCGATCCATCTTCATAGCGAGATGCCAGCAGGAGAGTCAGCAAATCATCCGGCGGGTTGGTGTCCCGTCGTCGCTTATTGATTAGATCGTGAATAAAACCATCGATGGTCTTCCTGGCCTGCTCGTACCGACGATGACTAGGCGTGCGAATGAATTTAGGCAGGGGCAGTCCTCTTTGAATGCGGGTAATCTCCACCTGTGCCGTGATGAAGGCATTTCCTATCTCCTGTGCTTCGGCGACGAGATCGATGCTAAAAAGGGCCTTGCCCACGATGGACAAGGTGAGCTGCATCAATTCCATGCCAATGTTAATTGTAGCATCTTCCTTCCAGTTCTTGATCCACCCGTGCGTGGTGTTGGTCATGATGTCGGCAAAGTTGGCAATGCTCTGCCGGTGAAACATCGGTTGCATCAACCGACGCTGGCGCGTATGCAAAGGCACTTCGCTCGTCACGAGACCTTCTCCAAAAAGTTCCTTGCCGATTCTAAGTCCGCCTGTCTTGTGGTAGTTTGTTGGATTGGAAACCAGGATGTATTTGATGTCAGCCGGATTGCTGACCATGTATGTGGGATAAATCAGGGGCAGCAATACTGTCTCGCCATGTTGCTGGTACAACTCAACCAGGTATCGTGTAAGATCGCGACGTACTTTGGGATAGTCCCGAAGCAACTGGAGTCGGGAAGGTCCGGGAACTTTAGCAGCATTCTTCATTTCGAATTCGGGCCAGCATTGCAGGTTTCATCAACTTCGCGCAACTCAGGATTGTTCAGAACAGTTTTATCTGCCAGTGCGATGTAATTCAAAGCCCACCACTGTTCAGGCTGTGCTGAAACCGTTTTCTGAAACTGGGCCAGCCAGGAATGCATGAGTTTTTCTGCCGATGGCTTTTCCATGGAGCTGGACAAGGCATCGGCTGCGGGAGTCAGAGTGATCTCAGCGCCGCGTTCCGTAAGTGTGTTTTGTGCGTAGAGAACAGGAACCCGATGCCGCAGAGCCATAACAGCAGGGCCAAGATCTGCAAGGATGGCAGCATTACCAAAAGGAAACCATTTCGTGTGCCTGGTTCGGACGGCGATGTCAAAATTGAGATAAAAGATCTGGTTGTTTCGAAATGATTCCTTTGCTGATGAATAAGCATCCTGTCCAACAAAAGCGAGCTTAATCCCCAACGCCTTACCGGCTCCTTCGTGAAGCATTCGGAAGTTGGCGCCACGAAGAGGATTGGGATTGATCACAGCGGTGACCGGGTAGCCGAGTGCGCACAGCAATGCCGGAGTGCAGTTCCAATGACCTGAATGTCCTTCTATAATCAAGACGCCTCTACCTTTCGATAAAGCCGCTTCCAAATGCTGTCCGCCCGAAAGCGAGGATCGTTGCCGAACATCCTCGGGCTTCATGCTTAGGAAAATGTGAGCCATCTCCGCCCTCACAAACGCGAGATATTTTAAGTGATCTTTTTCGAGCTGACGACGCTTCTGTGGAGTGTGTGCAGGGTCAGGAAAAAGCAGCGCGAAGTTTCTTCTTCTTTGATGGCGAATGGGAAAAGTGAGCAGGGGATTCACGAGCAGAGACACAGCAAAGGCTCGTGGCATTGCGAGTTTGCTTAAGAGCCGAAGTATCAGCAGATAGAGTCTGAAAAAAACTGACGCCACAGCTTGCGCAGTTGCGTCATCTGTACTCTTGGCGCGCTGGTCTGCCTGACTTCCCGTTTTCATCAATGAGTTTGGCTAACCACCGATGCATTGACAAAAATATCCTGGGCTGCCTGCACATTCGGTTTAGGGCGAAGCTGAGCGCAATCCCATGGCCACCATTGCTCCGGGCGAAGCTGCAGTTCACGTGCAATGAAATCGATGGTACTGGTTGTCACCGTCAAGGCATCAGGGATTGTATCTCCTGTTGGAGCAAATGCGTCTGGTCGGTGGATCGTTAGACAGTGGCCCCGATGAGGCAACCGGCGACAGGTCGCATAGAGGATCGTTGCATTATTCCGCAAAGCTAAAATCGCCGGACCAATGTTGGTGTTGAGTTCGGCGTTTCCGAAAGGCAGCCAGTAATTCAACTTCTCAACCACTGTGTAATCCATGAAGGTGGCGAAAATCCCGTTTCGCTTAAAGATCCGAGCAGCTTTGAAGGGCAATTGTTCCCCAACCAGTATTCTCTTCACGCCTCCGTGCTCGTAGAGTTTGGTCACTTTCTTTTCGAGGTAAGGACGGGGCATGGCGTTTCCTGTGATGGACAGATCATAACCTCTTGGCCCGAGCGCCGCAGGTATGCAACCGACGTTGCCAACATGATTGAGGAAGAGCATCACTCCCCGACCTTGATTCAAAGCGGCACGCAAATGGTCTTCGCCTTCCAGCCGAACGCGGTCGAGAAGCTCCTCGCGGTCCATGCTTCCGAAATGAATCGATTCAATGGCGGTGGTTCCAACATGTCTTTGGTGCTCTGCCCACAACCTTTTCCAGTCATGCGTGGAACGCCCCTCCATCCCTAAAACAAAGCGCATATTGGTCATGCTCCGACTGGCAGCACCCAGACGTTGAGCAACGCCTGCCGCCATGGAAAGCGAAAAGGCATGTTTATGTGGCAGACAGTTCAGACCGTTAAAAAAACTGGCGTCCAATGCCGTGGCCAATCCATCCATACAGGATCGCAGCAACCTCCTGGGGAGTGGGGGCTTCGTTTTAGTGGACGGATGCCCCAGGCGCTCCAGATGCCAGCGATGAATTAATCCTGGTTGGCTTTCAGGGCGAGGCATGTTGGGCTCCTTGATGTGCGCAGGTCAGCGCCACGGTCGAAGATGCCTCGTTTAAAATCAGGGTGGCCGCCCGGGCGATGGCGCCTTCGGTCCCCAGCATGGAAGGAATCTGGCGAAGCCTGTTTCGAATCATCTGGGCACGAGACTTATTCTCGAAAATATCCAGAGTCTCGGCAACCAGGCGTTTAACGCTAAAATCCTTCTGAATAAGTTCAGGAATGACTCTTTCACTCAGAAGGATATTCGGCATGGCGACATATTTCGTGCTCACAATCTGCCTTGCAACCAAATAGGTTAACGGAGTGACGCGATAACCAACCACCATTGGCACTCCGAGCAAGGCCGCTTCCAAGGTGGCGGTGCCGGATGAGAGCATGACTACATCGCAGCGACTCAGACAGGTATATACGTGGGAGGTGATAATTTTGACGTGCTCCGTCATTAATGCTTCACCGATCTGCCTCTGTAGTGCCGGTAGAAGATGAGGCGCGGCGAGCGGCAGAATAAATTGAACTTTGGGATGCCTTTCCTTGATCTGACGGGCAGCGGCCAGCATCGACGGTCCCAGTTCTTCCAGTTCCTGATATCGGCTGCCCGGCAGGATACCGATCGTTTGTAAGGTCGGATTCAAACCCGATTCTACAAAAATTCTGGCGTGATCCTTCTCGGGCTTGACCAAATCAAGCAGCGGATGTCCGCACCATTGAACGCGACCACCTTTGGCACGGTAAATGTCCACCTCTTCTGAAAACGCCGGGATGATCATCCTCGACTGTTTAGCCACCGATCGAGCTCGCCATTTACCCCAAAGCCAGACTTGCGGTGGGAAATAGTAGATGAAAGGGATCTGATGCCGGGTTAGCAGTTTGGCAACAGAACGGTTAAAATGTTCGCTATCGATTAGAACCGCCATATCCGGCCGTTCCTCCTGGATCATTTTGGCTATTTGATCGAGGGCATTTTTCAGAGGTCTGGTGAAGCGGAAGGATTCCTGGAAACCAACGTAACCAAGATGTGCCGTCTTTATCTTTATATCAACACCGGCACTTTCCATCTGTGTGCCGCCGCACCCATAAAGCCTGATGCTGCTGTTGAGGAGAAGCAATGTACGCGCAAGATGCGCAGCCTGCCGGTCTCCGGAGACTTCTCCAGAGCACATCAGTATTCGCAACGGACGCCCATCTGTAATGCGATTAACACCTTGAGCCGCCGTATAATTTAGAGTTGGCTTCAGATTCTAATTCCAAAATTTTCCCTTATCATTAGTACAAAATGAAACCGGTCAAGCTTATGTAGTATGCACTTGGGGGGGGATTGCCGACTTTTTCATGGCGAGGAAGCGCCCGAACCGCTAAAATGCCAATATGAATCGCAAAACACGCCCCATTTTACTGGCGGGAATTGCCATTGTTACGGCATGGCTACTGGCGTGGGGAGGATATACCATCGCTCAGAATTCCAAGATGACGGCGGAAAAGCTGAGGAAATATGTCAATTCCGTTGATTTTGCCAAACTTTCTGCCGCCGATCGGGCGAAGGCCTTACGGGAACTCGCAAACAAAATCAATGCGCTCTCGGCAGAGGAACGACGCCACTGGCGACTGGATCAGGATTGGAAAGACTGGTTCCAAGATATGACCGAGGATGAGAAAGCGCAGTTTATCGAGGCCACGCTGCCTTCGGGTTTCAAACAGATGCTTACCTCTTTCGAACAGCTCCCCGAAGCCAACCGTAGAAAGACCATCGATAATGTGTTGAAGAAGCTTAAAGAAGAGGGCCAGATGCCTGCCGGCCAAGGTGGTCAGAATGGGAGTAACTATGGCACGAACGGGGCACCTGTTTTGAGTCCTGAGTTGGAGCAGAAGGTTCGAGCGATAGGACTGAAAACTTTTTATGGCGAAAGTTCCGCGCAAACCAAGGCTGAACTCGCACCCGTCCTGGAGGAATTGCAGAATCAAATGAAGAATGGCCGCGCTTTCCGATGAAGCCGCTTTCCAACCCACGCAAACCAAGCTCCCTCGGGTCGGGTCGTTTGGCCTTCACCCTGGTTGAATTGTTGGTTGTATTAGCCATCATTGCAATTTTGGCGTCCTTGCTATTTCCCGCAATAGCGCGCACGAAGGAGAGCGGGCGTTCGGCGGGTTGCCTCAGCAACCTGCATCAACTGGGAATCGCCTTGCAGCTGTACGTGCAAGACAATGAAAATCACCTTCCCAAGATGTATGATTGGTCCACTAATTTGCTGTTAAACACCATCGGGCCTTCCATGGTGCAGGTGCTCTCTAATTACGCCAGCTCGGCGAATGTTTTCCGATGCCCTTCAGACAATCAAAAGCTATTTGAAATAACCGGCTCCAGTTATTCCTGGAACTTTCTCCTAAATGGCGAGGAAGCTGAACATTTGGAGGTTTTTACCAATGCCTACAATCCTCATCAAATACCGGTGTTTTTTGACAAAGATAAATTTCACATTATTCGAGGCCAGAGCAAGGCGGTAAATTACCTGTATGCTGATGGCCACATCAAGAACCTCCTCGAAGTTCAGGGAACGAAATGATTCGACTTACTGGCATCCGAAAAGTATTTGGCCGGCATGAGGCGGTGAAAAACCTCGACCTCGAGGTTCCCGCAGGCGAAATCTTCGGA
This sequence comes from Pedosphaera parvula Ellin514, assembly GCF_000172555.1. Taxonomy (NCBI): domain Bacteria; kingdom Pseudomonadati; phylum Verrucomicrobiota; class Pedosphaerae; order Pedosphaerales; family Pedosphaeraceae; genus Pedosphaera; species Pedosphaera parvula. The sequence goes on along the minus strand of NZ_ABOX02000012.1, from coordinate 69,219 downwards.
CTGCTCGGACATAATGGGGCTGGGAAGAGCACCGCCATTGGAATGATGTTGGGCCAGGTTTGGCCGACTGAAGGGGAAGTCCGGGTTTGCGGACATGATGTGACCAAACATCGCCAACTCGCACTTCAAAAGGTGGGTGCGATTTTTGAAACACCTGTTTTCTACGATTACCTGAGCGGCTGGCGAAACCTGGAAATCCTGACGCATTACACAGCGCCCACCTCCCCGAAGCGCATCCGTGAGGTAATAGAATGGGTAGGGCTGAGCGGACGCGAGAAATCGAAGGTCAAAACGTATTCCCATGGCATGCGGACTCGATTAGCGCTGGCGCAGGCGCTACTTCCCAAACCGGAATTGCTCATTTTGGATGAGCCAAGCGATGGGCTTGACCCGGAGGGCATTCATGAGATGCGCCTAACCATTCAACGGCTTCACAAAGAGATGGGATTGACGATCTTACTTTCGTCTCACCTGCTCAATGAAGTCGAACAGCTGTGTTCCCGCATAGCAGTGATGAACAAGGGGAAGAAAGTTTTTGAAGGAGCTTTGTCCTCAATCAGCCAAACGGAGACTTGGGTAAGACTGCGGGTGAACGATTTTGGTGCCGCCGTAACACTATTGCGCGCTGAAAAGCTGATTGTGAACCACAGGGATGACGGCTTGATCACCCTTTCGGAGCGGACTCAGACTGACCGCATTGTTCGTTGTCTGGTGCAGAACAATATCTCGGTATTTGAAATTAGTCCCCAGGAACAGACGCTTGAGGATTTTTATTTATCACTCATGAAATCAGGTGCATCGGGAAATCCAGGCACGGAGAAAGTGGCAATCACGCCTGCTTCAATTGATCGGCAATAAATCTTATGCTGCTCCTGCAACTGCGCAATGAACTGTGGAAGCTGTTTGGAAAAAAACGGACCTATATTGGTTTTGTTATTCTTTTACTTGCCCAGAATGGAATGCTGCTTTTCTTTAGATTTTCAAATTTTTCCAGGCACATCACCCGAATGCTGGAGGGCAACGGCTTTCTCGCCAAAGATTTTATTTCCTGCTTAACCGTTGGAATCGTCATGCTTTATCCACTAGCAATTCTACTCCTGCCACTTTACGTCACATTGATTGGAGGCGATCTGGTTGCCAAGGAATCCGAAGATGGAACCTTGCGGATGATTTTGTCACGGCCCATTTCCAGAATGCGTCTTCTGCTCGTGAAATGGATGGCCGGCGGTATATTTTCGCTTATCCTAGTTTTTACCTTGGGGGTGATGGCTCTTTTGTTTGCCGCCCCCTGGTTTCCGTGGGGAGGACTTTTTGTCTATGTGCCTGATCAAGCATTCAGCGTATTTGATCCTGGCTTGGGACTTCAACGCTATGCGCTGGCTCACCTTTTTCTTGCTATAAAAGCGTTCACCCTTATGGGGCTGGCGTTGATGTTCTCCTGCTTCAATATTAAACCGGCTGCCGCGACCATTCTCGCGCTGTCAGTCCTTTTCGCCAGCTTCGCGGCGCAAATGGTGCCTTTCATGAAGGAATATGAACACTGGCTCTTAACCGTTCAGCTCAGCAATGTTTGGTTTCCCATTCTTAGCTCGCCGATTCCGTGGTGGAAAATCGGGAGTGCTTTAAGCATTTTGATGGGCCTCAATCTCACATTTCTGGTGGTTGGATGCTCTGTTTTTCAACTCAGAGACATCAAATCGTAGCTTGCACGTAAACCATTGAAAGTTAGATGATTCCATGGTGACTATTGTGCGTATTTGGCATTGCGAAACGCACCTTCTATGGAATATTAGAAAACTGAGATTCAGGCCGGATTTACAGAACCAGCAACTGAGTGTTCCAGTCTCGCTGCAGAAGTGGTGACGACTTCTTAAGGGTTTAATCTCGTCTAGCTTTTTAGACCTGATATCTGCGTGGCATTTTGGCGTGCTGAAGGTGAAAAGTTGTATTTACCACCAAACAAATGTGATCCAATTTTCATCATCTCAAACAAGATGATTTAGAACACTTTAAGCGTCTAAAAAAGCTCAGATTATCATTGTGTTTGGACCCTTTTTTTAATAGTATTTTTGAACCAATTTGGGGTCGCACAAATGCGCCGTTAGTATCAATTTTTATGTCAAAAAAACCAGAAGTTTTGGAAGAAGAATTAGCCGTTGCGAAACCAGAGGCGGGTGATAGTTACGACGCCTCAAAAATCGACAAGCTTGAAGGTCTGGACGGTGTTCGCAAGCGCCCGGGCATGTATATCGGCCCCACGGACGAGAGAGGTCTGCATCACTGCGTTTTCGAGGTGATGGACAATTCCATTGACGAACATCTCGCCGGCTTTTGCTCCAAAATTGAAGTGACGATGCATGTGGATGGTTCGGTTTCCATCCGCGATAATGGGCGCGGCATTCCGGTCGATTCCCATGAAAAAACCAAAGGTATGCCAGCGGTTGAATTTGTGCTCACGCATCTTCATGCCGGCGGTAAATTCGGCCAAGGCGCGTACAAATATTCCGGCGGTCTTCACGGAGTGGGTGCGAAGTGTGTCAATGCCTTGTCTGACTGGTTCAAGGTGGAGGTTTCACGAGATAGCAAGGTCTACCACATGGCTTTTGAGCGGGGTAAGACGACCGAAACGCTCAAGGTGATTGGCAGTTCCAAAAACACTGGAACTTTGATTACTTTCAAGGCTGATCCTACTATTTTTACAATCACAACGGAATTCAAGTTCGAGATTCTGGCCAACCGTTTGCGAGAGTTGGCCTTTTTGAATCCGGGCCTCGTGATTCAACTCACCGATGAGCGAGCGGAATCAAAGAGCGAGAAGTTCTTTTTTGAAGATGGTGTTCGTGACTTTGTTGAACAGCTCGGCAAGAACAAGCAGGTCATTCATCCAAAACCGATTGTTCTGAATGGCAGGCGCCCGGTAAAATACAAGGGCAAGGACGGTAACGAGGTGGAAGCGGACATGATTTTGGATTGTGTTCTTCAGTATAATGACAGTTACTCCGACCAGATTCTTTGTTATACAAACGCGATTCCAAACCCTGATGGTGGCTCACACTCAACGGGTTTCCGTACCGCACTTACCAGGGCCATCAACCAATACGCAAAGGCAAACAATCTCATCAAAGAGAAGGATCCTTCGCTCACGGGTGATGATGTGCGGGAAGGTTTGGTTGCGGTGGTGGCCATCAAGCACCCGAATCCAAGTTTTGAATCACAGACCAAAGTAAAACTGGTTACTCCGGAAGCGGAAGGTATTGTATCCTCGATCACGTATGACGGTTTGATGGCTTATTTCGACGGCAATCCTTCTGCAGCCAAGAAGATCGTTGATAAAGGCCTTACCGCAGCCCGAGCCCGTGAAGCGGCCCGTAAAGCCCGTGAAACGGTGCGGAAGAGCGCCCTTACCGGTGGTGGTCTTCCTGGCAAGCTTGCTGATTGCTCCGATCGCGATCCAGCGAATACCGAAGTTTACATCGTCGAGGGTGATTCAGCAGGTGGTTCTGCCAAGCAAGGTCGTGACCGTAAATTTCAGGCAATTCTTCCCATTCGAGGCAAGCTGATTAACGTTGAAAAGGCACGCCTGGACAAGGTTCTCCAAAACACCGAAATCCGCACGATGATTACTGCCGTTGGCACGGGCATTGGCGATGGTGAAGGGGAAGGATCCTTCAATATCCAGAAGCTGCGTTATCATAAGATCATTATTATGACCGACGCCGATGTGGACGGCTCCCATATCCGGACACTTTTATTGACGTTTTTCTATCGGCAGATGCCGCAATTGATAAAGGGTGGTTTCATTTATATAGCTCAACCGCCATTGTACCAAATCAGCCGCAAGAAACGGGTGGAGTACGTGGAAGATGATGCTCAGTTGAATAAGATTCTGATTCAAATTGCCACTGACGAAGTGCGTTTGCGCAACATCACCGATGGCAAAGAGATGTCGCGAAGTCAACTTGCGGAAATTCTGGAGTTGCTGGAATCATTGGATAAATTTGCACGTGCCATCCGGCGTCACGGAGGCGACTTCAGTGATTACATTGAGCACCGTAATGGTCAAACGGGAGAACTGCCTCGTCACCTGGTCAAGGTTCGTTCCGGAAACGACGAAACAGTTCATTTTTTCCATACGGAAGAGGAACTTGCAAAGTTCAGCAGTGAGAATTCCGATCTACGGTTATTTGGCAACGAAGAGGAAAGCGACACCGAAATCCTGGAAAAGGAGAAGATCAAAAATGGTCCATCACGCCGCGCCCGCCATGTGGAGTTGCATGAGAGCAAGGCCATTGTGGAACTGTTGGGTAAATTAAGAAGCAAGGGCCTGGATATCGAACATTACTCCGCCCAGGACAAACCGTTGTTCGAATTGATTGAAGGCGAAGGAGAAAAGCAGACGGTTAAGCCATTATTCTCAATCGCCGAGATACTGGATAGCGTCCTCGAAGTGGGGCGCCGTGGCATCCAAATCAAGCGCTTCAAAGGTCTGGGTGAAATGAATGCAGCCCAGCTCTTCGAGACCACCATGGACCCTGCAAAGCGTAAGTTGCTGCGGGTGGATTTGGCTGACGCTGTGGAAGCTGAAGAGATGTTTTCCAAGCTCATGGGAGATGAAGTGGAGCCGCGTCGTCAATTCATTGAAGACAACGCTCTGAACGTTCGCAATCTCGACGTTTAACCAGTTGGACACTCCCTCGAGGTGTGTTCCTGACATTCCACGCTGAATTTAATTTATAAGATTGTTAATTTGTTATGCCTGATACCAAAGACGAGAACAGTTTACCGATAAGCAATACCCCGCTGTTCGCCGCCAACGAAAAAGTCGCAAAGATTAATGTTGCTGACGAGATCAAGAACTCATTTCTGGATTATTCGATGTCGGTGATCATTTCCCGCGCGCTGCCTGATGTGCGTGACGGGTTAAAACCTTCTCAGCGGCGGATTCTTTTCGCCATGCATGATCTTTCGCTCTATCCGAACCGGCAGCATCGTAAATGCGCGAAGATCTGCGGTGATACGAGCGGAAATTATCATCCACACGGCGAAGCAGTGATATATCCCACGTTGGTTCATATGGCCCAACCCTGGGCGATGCGCGAGCGTTTGATCGATGGGCAAGGGAACTTCGGTTCCATCGAAGGCGACCCGCCGGCCGCCATGCGTTATACAGAAGCCCGCATGACGCATTTGGGGGCGGCATTGATGGCTGACATGGAGAAGGACACGGTTGATTTTGTCCCTAACTACGATGAGACCAGCAAGGAGCCCACTGTCTTTCCAGCAGCCTTCCCGAATTTATTGGTTAATGGTGGCACCGGCATTGCCGTCGGCATGGCAACCAACATGGCCCCTCACAATCTTGGTGAGGTGATCGATGGTATTTGTGCTCAAATTGATGATCCCACCATCACAGTTCCGCAATTGATGAAGTACATCAAAGGCCCCGATTTTCCGACGGGCTGCATGGTTTGCGGTTTGGAAGGAATTAAAAAGTATTTTGCAACCGGCCGCGGACAGATCAAAATGCGCGGCAAGGTGGACGTGGAACAGCTCAAGAATGGACGTGAGCAGATTGTCATCAGTACCGTGCCATTCAACGTCAACCCGGCGCAACTGGAAGAACGCATCGCCGAGTTGGTGAACGAAAAGATCATTGGTGACATTTCCGCATTGCGCAATGAGTCTGATGAAAACACGCGCATTGTAATCGAGCTGAAGCGCGATGCTTCGCCGAAGGTGGTTATCAACAACCTCTATAACCACACCTCGCTGGAATCCAGCTTTGCAGTTAACGCTCTCGCGATTGATCACGGCCGGCCCAAGACACTCGGACTTAAAGACCTCATCAATGCGTACATCGAACATCGGCGTGAAGTGATCATGCGCCGCACCCGCTTCGAACTGCGCAAGGCAGAGGAGCGGGCCGAGACTTTGGAAGGTTATTTGATCGCGTTGTCGAATATGGATGAATTCATTCGAATCATCCGTAGTTCGGCAAATCGCGAGGAAGCCAGAATTAAATTGCTCGCTTTTGACTTCAACCGACAGCAGGTCGAACAAATTGGCATACTAATTCGGGACGAAGCGCGTTTGACCAATGGTCGGTATGCCTTTAGTGAGGCACAGGCAAATGCCATTCTGGATCTGCGCCTGTATCAACTCACCGGTTTGGAAATTGACAAGGTGAGAGCCGAATACACAGCATTAATCGAGAGGATCAAGGATCTTTTGGACATTTTGGCAAAAGAATCACGCGTCCTCGAGATCATCAAGGCTGAGTTGCGCGAGATTAAAGAAAAGTATGCCACTCCGCGCATGACGGACTTGGTTCCTGACGAGGGCGAGATGGCTCTTGAGGACCTGATCACCAATGAAGGCGTAATCATCACCATCACTCACGGCGGTTTGATTAAGAGAACGAACGTGAGTTCTTATCGCGCCCAACGGCGGGGCGGCAAGGGCGTTATCGGAATGGCCACCCGCGAGGGTTCCGCTGCCGATGGTGACAAGGACGATTTTATTGAGCATCTCTTTTCAGCAGGCACGCACGATTATTTAATGTTCTTCACGAACAGTGGGCGCGTCTTTGTTGAGCGAGTGCATGAGATTCCAGACATGGCTCGCGCTTCCAAAGGTCGTAGCATAGCAAATTTGCTGGAATTGAAAGCTGAGGAGAAAATTGCGGCTCTGATTCGCATTGTTTCCAAAAATGGTCCGAACAAGGAAGATCAGACGTGGACTCAATCGGGAGAACTGTTCTTTGCCACCCAGCAAGGCACGGTCAAGAAGACGTCTCTGGCCGATTTTGCTAACGTGCGCAAAGGTGGAATCATTGCGATCAGTATAGAACCTGGCGATACACTGATTGATGTGAAGCTGACCCGGGGAAGCAAGGTTGAGGCTGACGGCACGGTTAGTGATCCGGGGGAGGACGTTGTTCTTATCACGCGCGAAGGAATGAGTATTCGGTTTGCCGAATCGAATGTCCGTTCGATGGGGCGTAACGCCACCGGAGTGCGCGGAATAAACCTTGAAAAGACCGATGCCGTTGTGGCTCTGGCCGTGCTGGTTCCTGATGCCACATTGCTGGTGGCTGGGGAAAACGGGATTGGCAAACGCACGGATTTTGGAGAATACCGGGTTCAATCGCGTGGCGGAAAGGGCATCATCACCATGAAAACGAATGACAAGACTGGTGGTGTTGTAGGTGCGCTTACAGTTAGGGATAATGACGAAATCATGCTGATTACCGAAGCTGGTCAGATGGTGCGTATTTCTGTCAAAGACATTCGCGAGGCGGGCCGCAACACTCAAGGTGTTAAACTAATTAACCTTGAGGCAGGAGACAAATTGCAGGCTATCTCTCCGGTGATCAGCGAAGAGAAGGAAGAAGCTGAAACTGGCGATGCAATCGAACCTTTAAAGCAGGAGTGAGATAATCCTGGCTTGATATCAAAAGGCGACGCTCAGGCGTCGCCTTTATGCTTTCAGCAACTCAATTTAAAAAACAGGCCAAACTTAAGATGGGTCCTTGTAACTAATGCCAACATTTTTTTAAACCTGGCGAGCAGTCATGAGTGATCTGATTATCTTTCTTAAAACTCCGAAACCCGGTTTTGTAAAAACCAGACTTGCATCGACCTTGGGCCCGGAGGCAGCCTGTGCAGCCTATTGCCAGCTTGTTGAAACGGTGATTGATCACGTTTCAGAATTAAACCAGGTTGTCCTATGTTTTACCCCGGATAACGCTGCAGACCAAATCATGCCATGGCTACGAAGTGGCTGGGCTCTTGTGCCTCAAGGCGCCGGTGATCTTGGGAAAAGGCTAAACAGAGCATTCGAAGCGGCTTTTAATTCAGGGAAGAAAAGAGTTGTGATCATTGGTTCTGACTGCCCTGATTTGAGTGCTCAGGACATTAGAGATGCGTGGACGGCACTTGAAACCCATGAACTCGTGATTGGCCCGGCAAATGATGGAGGATATTGGTTGATAGGGTTAAGCCAAACGCAACCGGAGCTTTTTGAAGACATGGCATGGAGTACTAATCAGGTTTTTTTGGAAACAATGAAACGGGCCAGGAAAATCAACTTGCGGGTGAAGGTTTTACGAGAGCTTGCCGACATTGATACTGAGATTGATTGGAGTCGATTTCTTGCCAACCGGAAGCATTCGTAAATCACCCCCATTTGAGACCACGATTTACGGAGCTAGCCGGTCAATAGTCCACTGCCCATCAGCTTGTCTGAGATAGCGGAACCGGTCGTGAAGACGATTGGGGCGGCCTTGCCAGAATTCAATGCGGGAAGGATTCAGGCAATAACCACCCCAAAAAGGCGGCAACGGAACTTCTTCACCGGCATGTTGAGAACTCAGGGAAGTCAGCTTTTCCTCAAGCGCAGCACGATTTTCAATGACCTCGCTCTGAGCTGAAACCCAGGCGGCTAGGCGGCTGCCTTTAGGGCGGCTGTTGAAATATAGAGCAGATTCTTCGCGTGAAACTCGGGTGACTGTTCCAGCAATGTTTACCTGCCTTTCCATTTCTGGCCAATAAAGCACCAGGGAGGCATTTGGATTTTCCGTTAGTTCGCGGCCTTTGCGACTTTCGTAGTTGGTGAAGAAAGTGAAGCCACGTTCATCGACGCCCTTTAGAAGGACAATCCTTGCGGACGGAAAGCCTTCCTTGTTTGCAGTTGCCAGCGTCATGGCATTTGGTTCGGTAAGCTTGCCTGCCAGCGCCTGCTGAAACCATTTCTGAAACTGCTTTATGGCATCCTGATCCAAGTCAGCACGACGTAGCCCAGCCAATGTGTATTCGCGACGAAGATCCGCGATGAGTAAATTGTCAGTCACAATAAATTAATTGTCCACAAGTGAAATCAAGGCCAGCCTCATTCTCCCTCGGGCACGTCATTGGCGGGATATTGCCGTTCCATCGCCGCGACTTCCGGAGGGAAGTGCAAAGTGCCGCGACGATAATCCTCGACCCGCCATTTAAGGAACATGGAGGAGGTTTTTGTTGAGCCTTTGTTCCGCGCTGGCCAATAGGCATCAAATTCCTCGTCGAGTTGGCGCAGTTCGGCGATGCCCCTCTTTGCCAGAATGGAAGCCTGGCCCGTTTTGCCGACTGCCAAGGCCTGCTGCCAGAGCATGTATTTACAGGACTGCGCAGCCATGCGTGCGGCAAAATCCAGCTCGGTGGCTAAAACGTCGGCAGCCCTCGTTTTGGGCGCAGACCGGTGCAGGACGCTGCGTTGCGCCTCAACTTCCTCCAGGGCCGCTTGAATATGTTTAGCGGAAATCCGAGCGTAATATTTCAAGCCATCACGGCAGAAGAGTTCACGATCTTCCGGACGCGGGGCCGCAATTACTGCGCCGAATGGCGTGATATTAGGTGCTGTGTATTTGAACTTGCGATGGGCAAAACCCAATGCATTGGCCGCCTGGCCAACCCTTCCAGTTTGATCTTCAAACACATCCCGGTTTACGACCGGAACCAGATGCGCTTCATTGAAAGTCTGTGCGCACCAACTTACAGCAGCGCCCAGGATAAAGGGCAGGTAGCTTACTGCCAGAGGTTGTGGGTGACCGCCATCCCCCCAATCAGTGTTGAGATAACCAATGGCGCCGTGTTTATTCCCAACTTCCGCCGCCAACTGCAAATTGGCATAGGCGTTATCGTGTCTGCCTAAAAGTGTCATCCAGGTGGAGGTGCCGGGACAAACGTAGAAAGGCACTTTGGATTTGGCAAAAACTCCTGCTTCGCGATCGAATGGATGATTCGCCTCGTAGCCCCAATTCAGTGCGACCAGATCCTTTGGTAATTCACGGACAAGTTCTGGATGATGAAGAATGATGTCTCCCCAAAACATCATTTGCTTTTTGCGCGAGCTGGTCTCGGTATAAATCTTTTTTAAAAAATCGACGTAAACACGACCTTTGCCTCGCTTTTCACAGAGACTTTTACTCTGACCCCGGCCCAAGTCCCACGTTTCATCGCAACCTACATTGATTCGATTACTGGTAAAATGTGGCAGCAACTCATCGTACAATTCGCGGAGGAAAGGAATTGTTCCCGGATGCTCTGGAGCCAGGGTTGAGGGATAGCGCAAAAATGAACCACCATGATCCGGCCAAGGCTTGTCGGTTTCCGCCAACTTGTGCAGCGGGGGGTAGTTCAGCCAGTATCGTAGGTGCCCGAATGAGTTCTGATTTGGAACCAGTTCGACACCCAGCTGCCGACAGAAAGCGTCCAGCTTAAGAATCTCCTCGCCGGTAATTGCACCCCATCCCCGCCAAACCGGTTCATAATTGCGGTAGGCAAAAGTATGTTCGGTGTAGAGTTGAAACTCGTTTATCTTAAAGTCTGCGAGATGGCTGACCAACTCCATTAATGTTTCCAGGCGAGGCACCTTGCCACGCGAGATGTCGAGCATCACTCCACGTTTGGCAAAATCAGGATAATCCCGAATAATAAGATGCGGAAGGCGGCGACCGAATTCGCGCATCAATTGCCGCATGGTGGCTACCGAAGCGCGCAAACCTTCTTCATCAAAATATTGAATGAGGATGCCTTTTCCATCAATGCGCAGAGTATAGCCGCCCAAACGCTTTGGTGCATTGCCGCCTTGCGCAGCACGTATCGCTAGAAGCGGATGTTTGGGTGGACCGCTTACCAACTCGAGCTCGCTGCCAATTTGATGTGCTGCCGCTTTCAGGCGCTCAGCAACCGGAAGAATTACCGTGTCTCTCGGCAAGGAGGCATCCAGGTGCAAAACGGCTCTCGCAGGCAGAACATATGTACCTGCGTGGCGATCAACCAGTCGAGGGCAGGGGAGTAATTTCAAAGTGTATGCTGTATTTGTTTGTGTGCGCTCCAAAGGCAGTTGGGGCGCATTGAATTTAGCTCTGGGCGGCAATCATCCCCGATTTGCGGGCAAAATTAAATAATCCGCCAGCATCGACCACAGGACGGACATCGCCGAGAGCTTTGAAGGAATATACTTTGCCAGTTTCCTTCACTTTCACGGTTGCAGCATCCAAATCCACCGTAACCACATCCCCAGTCTTAAGGATGTCGCAGAGACGATCTTTACACTCGCAAGGATACAACTCCCCGGTAGCCACACAATTGCGGAAGAAAATGCGGGCAAAACTCTCCGCAAGAACAAGTTCGCAGGCAGCCGAGCCCATGGCAATAGGAGCATGCTCGCGAGAACTGCCGCAGCCGAAATTTCGCCCCGCCACCACAATAGGATATTCGCTATCGAGCTGGCCTTCCTTAACGTAGCGAGTTGAATAAAGTGACTCAGGCAAACCGCAAAGAGCGTAGGAGCCAAGCTTCACGTACTCTTCCTCAATGGTCGGCACCAAATTCAAATATTGTGCAGGAATGATTTGGTCCGTGTCGATATTGTCACGCACCACATAAACAGGTCCGGTAAAAACAGATTGCATGAGGCACAATTTGGAGGCAGATGCGTCAGTTTTCAATCAGATAAATGCATTCCAGCTGGGAATGTTGCACCTGTATGCGAATTCCCATTTCTTAACCAAATAGAAAAGACGCAGGTGCGAAGCGCAAGGATATGCAAGAGAATGCTTAGCAGCATTGTTGAAATGGATCTCTTGGGCGCAGCAATGACGTAAAAGCTAAGCAAAGCACCCCATTATTTGCTTGATTTCACCGAGCTTTTTGGGAGATGCCCAGCCCCGTAATTTACCGCTTCCCCGGTGGATTTTGTTCGATAGTAGCTTTCTAATCGATTCCGTTTGCTTTCGGCCCGGCGGGCAATCATCCCTCTTGCCCTCTCCGGCTTGGTTTATATAATCCCGCGATGCTGGATATTAAATTGATTCGTGAGCGACCGGATTTCGTGCGTCAGCGGTTGGCCACGCGGAACGCAGGGGATGAAGCCCGGATTGACGAGGTATTGAAATTCGATGAGCAACGTCGCAAGTTGCTCGCGGAAGTCGAAGGATTGAAGGCGCAACGCAATCGTGTTTCCAAAGAAATCGGCGCGTTAATGGGGCAAAAAAAACTCGACGAGGCCGAGGCAAAGAAAAAAGAGACTCGCGATTTGGGAGATCGCATTGCCGAGCTGGATAAACAAGCTGCGGCTGCCGAGACAGCGCGCGATGAAATTTTATTACGCCTTCCAAATCTCCCACACGAATCAGTAGCCATTGGAAAAACTGCGGAGGAAAATCCGGAAATCCGAACCTGGGGGGAAAAGCTGTCGTACGAATTTAAACCCAAGTCACATATCGAATTGTGTGAAAGGCTGAAGCTGGTGGATTTTGCGCGCGGGACAAAACTCTCCGGCAGTGGATTTCTCCTTTATACAAACTGGGGTGCCAGACTGGAGCGTGCGTTGATTCAGTTTCTGCTGGATCTGCACACGACTCAACATGGCTATACTGAGGTTTCACCGCCGTATATTGTGAATCGGGATTGCATGGTTGGTGTCGGACAATTCCCGAAATTTGTCGATCAGGCATATGCCGTACGTGAAGGTGAAGACAATAGTACTTTAGGTTCACTCTACCTCGTGCCAACTGCCGAGGCTCCGGTGGCGAATATTCATCGGGGAGAAATTTTGGCCGAAAAGGAACTGCCCATTTTTTATTGCGCATACAGTCCATGTTTCAGGGCTGAGGCCGGGGCAGCCGGCTTGGGCACACGTGGAATGATTCGTGTCCATCAGTTTGATAAGGTGGAGTTGATCAAGCTGGTCAGACCGGAAGTCGGCTACGAAGAATTGGAAAAGATGGTTGGCAACGCTGAAAAAGTGTTGCAGCTGTTAGACCTCCATTATCGAGTCATCAATCTGTGCACGGGTGATATGGGCTTTGCGAGTGCCAAGACCTATGACATTGAAGTTTGGGCACCGGGGCAGGGACAATATTTGGAAGTTTCAAGCTGCTCGAATTGTGAAGACTTCCAGGCTCGCCGCATGAATCTGCGCTTCAAAACAGAAACGAGCGAAAACCGCTTTCCACATATTCTGAACGGTAGCGGCACGGCCCTGGCGCGTTTGTTTGTTGCTTTGGTGGAAACACACCAGCAACCAGACGGAAGCATCTCGATTCCAGCACCATTACAACCTTACTTAAGGGCTGATTCAATCAAGCCTTAACGCACCCCAGGGACAAAAGGGAAGATATGGTGAAAGTTTGTTTGGCGGGCATCTGCGGGTAAGTTAATTGCATGAAGATTCTGCTGGCGAGCAGTGAGATCCATCCGTATTCGAAAACGGGTGGGCTCGCTGATATGGTCGGGGCATTGGCTAAGACTCTCGCTCATTCCGGGAATCGAGTGGGGGTTGTAACTCCGTTGTATCGGGGCATTCTGGAAAAATACCCGGATGTCAAAAAGGCGGACTGGTACATGGATCTACTCGTAGGCAGTCGCCGAATACAGGGAGAACTTTGGATCGCTGAGCCTGCACCCAACCTGACCATTTACTTTGTCCATCAGCCCGAATTCTTTCAGCGTGCGGGGTTGTATCAGGAGCACGGCATCGATTATCCGGACAACGCCGAGCGCTTTATCTTCTTCGCCAAAGCCGTCACACACATGGCACGCTACCTTCCCTGGCAACCCGAAATAGTGCATGCAAATGATTGGCAAACTGGATTGGTCCCACTGCTCATTCAACATCTAAAATTATCTGAAGGGTGGGGGAATGTGCCCCGCACCTGCTTTACCATTCACAATCTTGCCTACCAGGGAATTTTCCCTGCTGCAGATTACAGCTTGACCAACCTGCCCTACGATTTTTTTAATCCGAACGGCGTGGAATTCTACAACAGTATGAATTGCCTGAAGGCCGGGATCGCATATACAGATGTCATCACCACCGTCAGTCCACGCTATGCGCGCGAGATTACAACTCCCGAGTTCGGATGTGGTCTGGATGGATTATTGCGTAAACGGCAGAATTCGCTTTTTGGCGTCCTGAACGGTGTTGACTACGAGGAATGGAAAACTGTAGGAAATTCCTACCTCAGGCACGCTTACTCAATCCAGCAGTTGGGTGGCAAGCTTCAGAACAAACTTGAATTACAACGCGAGGTTGGACTACCCGTGGAACCGTCCATCCCATTGTTCGGCAGCATTACACGTCTGGCTGACCAGAAAGGATTGGACATACAGTTGGGTGCATTGGAGGAAATGTTGAGCACCAGGATGCAGTTCGTACTCCTTGGCAGCGGCGCACCGAGATATGAAAAGGCTTACCTCGACCTGGCCCGACGCTATCCCACCAAGGTAGCTGCAAAAATCGGCTTCGATCAGGGATTGTCCCACCGAATTGAGGCAGGTTCTGATTTTTACCTGATGCCATCCAGATTCGAGCCTTGTGGCCTGAACCAGATGTATAGCCTGCGATACGGGACGCCTCCAATCGTGCGTGTCACTGGAGGCTTGGATGATAGCGTGATCGACGTCTCAGAAGATTCGGAAAATGCCGATGGAATAAAGTTCATGGAATATTCAGCCCGTGTGCTTGCCAAAGCCATGAGAAAGGCACTGGTGCTTTACCTTGAACCTGAATTGCTCGAGCATTATCGTGAGAATGCAATGAAAGCCGATTTTTCGTGGCAACGCGCGGTTCAGCAATATCAGCGCATTTACAAGGTTAGCCAAAACCAGTAACTGCACATCCAACCGATTCTGAAGATGATTGTATTAAATATAACAAACATTGTGCGCGTATATTATCAGCTAGGAGGAGAATCAATCAATCGCGCCTTAGACTCCTTGATTATCGAACGTTATTGAAACCGAATCTTGGGCTGACTGGCCAATACACAAAAAGATATTTCCCAATCACATTCGTACGTGTGAAGTCGCCCCAAGTACGGGAATCTGAACTGTTCATGGTATTATCGCCCATGACCATATAATGGTTTGAGGGAACTTGATAGACGGAAGATTCGTCTGGAAATAGAGGTGCCAATGGATAGGTGTATCCATATTCGTTGGCAACAAACTGATTCACATGACCCGAATAGCGGCTTTCCTGCGGCGGTTGCTTGGGATCGAATGAATAAACGTTCTCAAAATGCGGTGTGTGCTCATCCAGGCGTTTACCGTCAATCACCAGGTGACGATCATTACCAATTCGAACTTTTTCGTCACCCAAGACCACCAGGCGCTTTATGTAAAATTCCCCTTGTTGCCGGATGTCCATTCGCTCGATTCCCTTGGTCTCAAAAACGATGATTTCGCCTCGTGTGGGATGGCGAAAATTGTAGCTCACACGATCCACAAATAAATGGTCACCAGCCAGAACCTTCAGCGAAGAATTGGCTCGCCGGCCTTCATGTGAGGTGGATCGATGATCTCACCGCTGACTTCATTCACTCGGTAGCCAGCGCGCTTGAATAATTCATCTTCCGGAAACCAAATCGTGTGAGTCTTGTTATTAAACTCGTAATCCTGTTTGAGATTAAACAATAGAAACTTAACCGGCTTCTTGAAACCCTGGAGTTCACCGTCTTCAGGTGCAACCTCATCGTAATAAGAAACTCCGTGTACCCAGTAATCAGCGAGCCGGGTAAAACGATTCGGAACCTTTAAATCAGGAATGTTTCGCGCTGCTGGCGTGTAAGGCGAGGGTGTCACACCGAATAGCGTGGGCTGCATTGAACCAGTCGGAATCTTAAATGGTTGCAGGAAAAATGTTCGAATCCCGACTGCCACGGCGAGGGCCACTAAAAGCACTTCCACATTCTCCCGGATTCCGGCGTTCGGATATGGCTTCAAAAACTTATTTGCCGCAGCCTCCAAACCGGTCATCTGCTGCTTTAAATTGTCCTCGTCTGCCTTGAGCGCCACGGCATTTTGAAGATTCTGAATTGCAGTTCCCATGCCTGAGACAGCCGGCTCTGGAAGGATATCCCGCTGTGCGTTAAATATTTTACGCACTTGCTTTAGCATTTCCTTTGCCTGCCGTACAGACTTGGAGACAAACAAGTTTGGAATCATAATTGTGGGCAACCCTGGATGGCCTAGGCTTTTAGCACCTCGATAAATGCCTCTTGAGGAATATTTACAGTACCGAAAGATTTCATCCGCTTCTTACCTTCCTTCTGTTTTTCGAGCAATTTCCGCTTACGGGAAATATCGCCGCCATAGCATTTTGCAGTCACATCTTTACGCATGGCGCTAACAGTTTCGCGGGCGATTATCTTGCCACCAATCGCGCCCTGGATGGCGACCTGATATTGCTGGGTGGGGATGACTTCCTTAAGCTTTGCAGCCAGCGCACGTCCCCTGCTCTCCGCCTTGTCCCGATGCACGATACAGGAAAAAGCATCCACTGATTCGCCATTCACAAGCATATCCAACTTCACCATGTTTGATTGCGAATAAGTGGCATGCTCATAATCCATGGAGCCGAATCCGCGGGTGATACTCTTGATACGATCATGGAAGTCGATGAGAATTTCATTCAAAGGAAGCAGTGAAGTCAGCATCACGCGCCGTGAATCAAGAGTTTCCGTGTGATCCAGGTTGCCACGCTTTTCGGACACCAGAGCCATCATATCGCCAATATATTCGTTGGGACAGATGATAAAGGCTTTGACCATTGGCTCCTCAATCTTCTCAATGTAATTAGCCTCAGGGAGGAACGCAGGATTATCAATTTCCTTAACTGTGCCATCGGTCATTGTGACCCGATACACGACGCTGGGATAAGTCGCGATGATATCCATGTTGTACTCGCGACGGAGGCGTTCCTGAACAATTTCAAGATGGAGCAATCCCAGAAAGCCGCAGCGAAAACCAAACCCTAGAGCGACTGAGCTTTCAGCTTGAAATGCGAAGGCTGAATCATTGAGCTGCAGTTTGGCGAGGTTCGCTTTCAGATGCTCATAATCCGCGGTATTGATCGGATATATGCCGCTGAATACCATGGGATGGATTTCTTTGAACCCGGGCAATGCAGGTGAAGGATTTCGTGAATCAGTCAGCGTGTCACCCATCTTGACGTCTTTCGGACTTTTGATGTTCGCAGTGAAGTAACCAGTTTCGCCAACCAGAAGCTTTTCCCGAATGTACGGTTTCGGATTAAAGCTGCCGACTTCCTTCACTTCAACATTCTTGCCCGAGTGAAGCAACTTGACCGTCATACCGGCCTTAAGCTCGCCATTAAATACCCGAACATGCGTGACGACACCTTTATAGGTGTCAAAGAATGAATCGAAACCAAGTGCTTGCAACGAAGGAGCATTAGTAGGCTTGGGAGCTGGAATCCGCTCGACAATGGCCTCGAGGATTTCTTCAATACCGATACCTTCCTTGGCGCTGGCCAGAATGGCGGAATCCCCGGGTATCGCTAAAATGTCTTCCAATTGCACCTTGGCTTGGGCCACGTTGGCATGAGGCAAATCGATTTTATTGATGACCGGGATGATGGTGAGATTCTGCTTCATCGCCAAATGGACATTGGCCACGGTCTGAGCTTCAACACCTTGAGCAGCATCAATAATTAAAAGCGCTCCTTCACAGGCACTCAGGCTGCGGGAGACTTCATAAGAAAAGTCAACATGGCCTGGGGTGTCGATGAGATTTAACTCATAGGTTTCTCCATTCTTGGCGGCATAGGTCATTGTAACCGGATGCGCCTTGATGGTGATGCCGCGCTCGCGTTCCAAGTCCATGGAGTCAAGCAACTGTGCCTCCATGTCCCGCGTGGCAATCGTCCCAGTCCGATGCAATAGTCTGTCTGACAACGTGGTTTTCCCATGGTCGATATGGGCAATAATACTGAAATTTCTAATATGTGCAGCGTCCATCAGTTTAAATTCTTAAATCAAACAATAAACCAATTCCGGGTGCTTGCCCAGAGATTCCGCGAAAAGATAACGACCTTAGGGGATTAGGAAAGGGGAATTTTCGCTCTAAAACCGCCCCGATCCTAATTGGCGTAATGCGTCCGGCAATCTTTTCCAGGATTTCTATTCCTACTTTCCGACTTAAAACCTCTGCCTCAAATTCCTAAACGTGGTTTCAAACCTTCCTGGTGATTTCCACACCTGCGCGCAGAAGCTTCTGGGCATCCGCATCCGTCCTTGCTTCTGCGTAGATGCGTAAAATCGGTTCCGTGCCCGAACCGCGCAACATCAACCAGGAACCATCCTGGGCCACGAACTTGACGCCATCGTAGGCTTTTACGTCTACCACCGGCGACTTAAGCAGTTTCGAAGGAGGATTTTTGGCGCAATAGTCCATCAGTGATGCGCGCTTTTCCAAAGGAAAGTGTGCGTCGATTCGCCCGTAGCGGTGCGGACCAAACTGTTTCTCCAGGTTTGCGATCAATTTGGTGATGGATGTTTTTTCCGTAGCCAGGAGCTCCAGCAACATCAACCCGGCAAGAATGCCATCGCGCTCGGGTATATGACCGGGAAAACCGATGCCGCCACTCTCCTCAGCCCCAAGAAGCACATCACCTTTAAGCATCTCGGAACAGATGTACTTGAACCCGACACCAGTCTCCACCAGAGGCAGATTGTATGCAGCGCACATTTTGTCGACCATGGACGTGGTGGTTAAAGCTTTAACCACGCGCCCCCTGCCTTTCCTGTTTACAACAAAGTGGTGCAACAACAGGCAAATCAACTGATGGGTCGAAAGATAATTACCCCTCCCATCCATGCCGCCAACGCGATCCGCGTCGCCATCTGTTACCAGGCAAATGTCGTGCGGATGCTTCTTCAAATACGCAGCGCTCCTTACATAATTCCTGGCGATTGGTTCAGGGTTGATTCCACCAAACAGTGGATCATGGTTGGCATTAAGCGTGGTAACCCGGCACGTAGTTCCGGCCAGCAATTCGTCGAAGCATCCTGCTCCCACTCCAAACAGAGCTTCATGGGCAAACCGCAGCTTTGATTTGGATATTAATTTGAAGTTTACCAACTTCTTAATCGCCTTGTAATGCGCGGCGCGAATATTGTTGATGACTGCCCTGCCCTGCTTTACAGCGCTGTCCAAATCCAGTGCCTGGACCGGATTGCGATCGATAAAGGTCTCCACGTCCGAGCAGGTCGTTGGATCAGCAGGGCCACCATAGAAGGCTTTCAATTTATACCCATTGAATGCCGGTGGATTATGGCTGGCCGTGATCATCACACCACCAATCGCCTTCTGGTCCTTGACCGCGAATGAAACTGCCGGCGTGGGTGTCGGTTCAGAGGTTAACACCACCTGATAACCGTTGCCGGCAAAAATCTCAGCCACGCGTCGACCAAATTGATCGGACAAAAAACGGCGGTCATATCCAACTATGACCTTCTGCTCAGTGCCTGCAACGGCATTGGCCTTCCAATAATCCGCTGTCGCCTGGGTGACGCGGTCAAGGTTTGCAAAAGTAAAATCTTCAGCGATTACTGCGCGCCATCCATCCGTGCCAAATTTTATCCTGCCCATATTTGAGAAATTCAGTTCTAAGTCTCATGTCCAGCGGACACTACTTGATCATTAAAATCCAAATCGTTGGTTCGTGCATTCTGAGTTACGATTCTACGCATTTTGGTAACCGCGACTTTGAGGCTTCGTTCACCAAAAACTCCTGTCCCGCTAATGAAGGCATCCGCTCCGACGCGCGCACATTCCGCAGCTGTTTTGAAATTAATGCCGCCATCCACACCAATGTGGTAGTTCAGCTTTAAATCGCGGCGCCATGCATAAGCCTGTTGAATTTTAGGCAAAGTTTCCGCAATGAAAGACTGTCCACCGAAACCGGGGTTCACAGTCATTACCAAGAGGGAATCAATTTGTTCCAAATAAGGCTGCACCATGCCGATGGCTGTGGGTGGATTAACTGCCAAACCAACTTTTTTTTCCTACGCGCTCGGACTTTTCCAAAAGCAAAGGCGTGACTTGTTCCCCGAGTTCAACGTGAACATTTATTTGATCCGCCCCGGCCTTTGCAAACGGTTCCAATAGAATTTCCGGCTTGGAGCACATGAGGTGCACATCAAAAAACAGCTTGCTGAAAGGCCGGACCGTACGCACCACCTGAGGACCGAAAGAAATGTTCGGGACGAAATGGCCATCCATGATGTCCAGATGGAGCCAATCTGCTCCGCTCTTATCGACACGGACGGTTTCACTCCCGAATCGGGCAAAGTCCGCGGCTAAAAGCGAAGGTGCAATAATCATTGGCGACAAGCTAATAAAATCCATGGCTTGCAGTCAATCACTGGCAATCCAGCAACCATCCCGCCAAGCATTTCCATTGCACTACATTTCTTCATTTTTAACCCGGCAAAACAAAAGTGCGGACATTTGTCCGCACTCGCGTTTTGAATATGTTTTCGTTTAAGCGGCTGCTGGTGCAGGCGAACCTAATCCCGGCAGGTGCGGAGGCACCGGCTTGGGAGGAACTTCCGGCAACGGAGTCGCAGCTTGCGCACCTGATGGCGGTTCAACCTTTGGTGTTGGAGGTGGCGCAGTAAACTTGCCAGTACGCACGATTTCCTCTACCTGACCGCCTTCAAGCGTCTCGAATTCCAAAAGCGCATTCGCAATCAATTCGAGCTTGTCCCGATTGGTTTCGATCAGCTCTTTTGCCACTTTGAAACCATGATCAATTATGCGACGAACTTCGGTGTCGATTTCTTGAGCCGTCTGTTCGCTGTAATCTTTGCTGCGGCTCATTTCGCGACCAAGGAATACATATTCGCTCGAATCACCATATTGAACCATGCCCAATGTATCGCTCATACCCCACTGAGTGACCATCGCCCGGGCCATTTGAGTGGCTTGTTGAATGTCGCCCATTGCCCCGGAGGAAATATCCTCGGAGACAATTTCTTCAGCGATACGACCAGCCATTGTTACTGCAATGATATCGGACAATTCTTTGCGACGACGATTCAGAATGTCATCCTTAGGCAAAAACATGGTGGAACCCAACGCCTGTCCGCGCGGAATGATGGTGACCTTGTGCAGCGGATGAGTGTGCTTAAGCATCACATTCACCAACGCATGGCCTGCCTCATGCCAGGCGGTAAACTTCTTATCCTCGTCGGTCATCGCCATGCTGCGGCGTTCACGTCCCCAGCGGACCTTGTCACGAGCCTCTTCCAGCTCCAACATTCCTACAGCCTTCCGGCCAGTCCGTGCAGCCAATAACGCGGCTTCATTCAAAAGATTGGCCAACTCTGCGCCTGAATAACCAGGAGTTCCGCGCGCGATGACGCCGAGGTCTACGCCTGGATCCAATTTAACATTCTTGGCATGCACCTTCAGAATTGCCTCACGTCCGCGCACATCCGGCAAATTCACCGTGATCTGCCGATCAAACCGTCCTGGACGCAGGAGTGCAGGGTCCAACACATCAGGACGATTCGTCGCAGCGATGATGATGATACCCTCTTGCGTATCGAAACCATCCATCTCCACGAGCAACGCATTGAGTGTCTGCTCACGCTCATCGTTCCCACCGCCAAGCCCATGACCACGACTGCGGCCCACGGCATCGATTTCGTCAATAAAGATCAGGCACGGCGTGTTTTTGCGAGCTTGTTCGAACATGTCGCGCACGCGGCTCGCGCCAACGCCCACAAACATTTCAACGAAGTCCGAACCGCTAATGCTAAAGAATGCCGCGTCTGCTTCGCCAGCAATTGCCTTGGCGAGGAGCGTTTTGCCAGTTCCAGGAGAGCCAACCATCAATACGCCTTTTGGGATGCGCCCACCGAGCTTCTGAAATTTCTTGGGATCTTTCAGAAATTCCACGAGTTCCGAAACTTCTTCCTTCGCCTCTTCGATACCGGCCACATCCTTGAAGGTGGTCTTGTTTTTTTCCTTGGCCAACATGCGGGCCTTGCTCTTGCCAAAGCTCAAAGCTCCCTTGCCGGCCATTTTGATCTGCCGGATAAAGAAAAACCAAATCAAACTCGCGATGAGCAGGATTGGCAGCACGCTCCAAAGGAAACCCAACAATACGGTATTGGCTTCCTGTGGCTCAAATTTCTCGCTCTTGTTTAGCACTTCACTTTCCTGCTCCGGCGTGATTAAAACTCGCGCACGAAAAGGCAACACACTATTCGTGTCAACCTTTCCTTCTTTGTCCAGAGGATGATAAGTGCCCGTTATTTCTTTTAGTTCTGAAGATTGCGGGCTGTGTTTGATGGTGGCTTTTGCAATCATATTGGATTGCACCAGTCCACTGAACTTGTGTTGGCTAATGAAATCTCCCTGAGTCTCCATTTTGTCCTTCAGCAGGACAACGAGCAGCACGCTGCAAATAATGGCGATCCAGATGATCCAATTCCGGGATGGCATTTTAAAATCGCCATTCTTCTTCTGGCGATCGTCTTCGTTTGTTCTGTTATCGTCTGACATTTGCTTACTTATATTGGTGTTGGTGCCAAGCTAGCATGAGAGGCCCAGGCTGGCAACTGCGGGAACTATAACCTGTCCCAGCTCCATTTCAACCGGCACTCAGTGCCTTTGTCGAGCTTGAAACGTTCCCCGAGCCGCAAACCTTCTACCCAGAAGATTTCCCCGTCAAGTGTTGTTGCAAGAATCAACTTTCGTCTTTTTTCCTTCAGAACCTTCTGATTAGTGAAAAAGTCTTGTAATTTTACCGCACCTCTCATGCCAATCGGCCAAAACCGGTCCCCTGCCCGCCAATGCCTCAAAATCACCTGTTTACCTACTTTTTCCAAGTCCAAAAACTCTCTTCCTGCCTCCGCTTGAGGCACTTCGAACTTTTTGCCCATGCTCTCGAACGCCCAATATACCCTTACTCCATCCCAAATGATCTCATTCTCTCGACTTAAATTGATCTCTATTTGCCCCGAATTGAATCCCATCCTTTCAATCTGTCTGGTTTTGACCACTCCCGCCTCATCCCTTGTAACCACCATGTCCTTCGACACGGTCACGGGACGACTCGCCCTTAATCTTAGCTTCTCCACCAGTTCAAAATCCCCTGCCACACCCAATTCGAGTAGCTGCCTATATATAACTCTCCGCTGCACCGCGACCGCCAGGTTACCAAACAGTCCGTCCTTCTTCCTTAACCAATTACCAGCCACCTCATCGATAAAATCTCCCTCCGCGCCCAAAATCTCCATCTGACGCATGATCACTTTGCCAAGTGCCGGTTGATACCCATTCAACAGTGGCACTAATTCATGCCGCACCCGATTTCTCAAAATCTCCTGACTTTCATTCGTCGCATCTTTGCGAAACTTCACACCCTCCTGTTGCGCGAATCCCTCCAATTCCGACTTCCTCACCTCCAACAACGGCCTCACCAAACCCAATCCCTTATCCACCGGCGATGCCACCTTCCAATCCATTCCTGCCAAACCCTCACTACTCGCCCCTCTCAGCAACCGGAGCAGAAACAACTCCACTTGGTCATCGGCATGATGCGCCAGCGCCACCACCTTTATTCCCAATTTCCGCGCTGACCTGGCCAAAAACTCATGCCGCAACCGCCGCGCTGCCATCTCCAACGACAACCCGGCTTTGCGACCGAACTTTCTCACCTCCGCCCGCTCCACCACACATTGGCAACCCAACCGCTCCGCCGTCCTCCGCACCAGCCGTTCATCCGCATCACTGCTCCTCCCGCGCAGAGAATGATTCAAATGCGCCACCGCCAGCGTCCAGTCATGCTTCGAAGCCAGTTCAGACAACACTTCCAACAAAACCATCGAGTCCAACCCGCCCGACACCCCAACCAAAATCCTCTCCCCGCGACCAAATAATTGCCTGGCCTCGATCACCTGCTCCACCCGTTCCATTAAATCTGGACTCATCGACTTCATTTAAAACTCTCTCGCTTCTCGCTTCAATACCCGACTCCCATTTCTTGTCTCATAAAAAAACTTTGTGCTGCCATTAACTGCCGGTAGCTGCCGTTGCCTTACTAATCCTTCATCAATTCTTTGCGACATGGACTTGATCGGCTCTGCACCCCGGCGAGGCGAAACCGGCAAGTTTTGGCAACGCAGTCCATCAGTTATCACGGCGCATAATCAATCTTCCTGTTTGATTGCCTCTCGAACATCCTCGATCTCAAATCAATCTTACCCGCTTTCAAACCTTAAAAATCGACATCAAAAACCAGTTGCCCTTGCTGCCGTCCCACCCATCAAGCGTCAATTGTAATCAGGAATATCGGAGGTCGTCTGGGGCATTAAATCCAGTCTTCCGCTTGATCAATTTCGGAGTTGCAAATTAGGCCGTGAAGAGCATTCTCAGATCGTGAGTTAATTGGACTGGGGCTCATAACACCCGCTGTTTGGTGACACTACCTAACAAGCGTCAAAAAAAGTAGCGCTCTTTGGTAATTTGGTCTCTGGAGGTTTTCAAGTATGCAAGAAAGGTTATCTTTATTCAGGTTAAATGGGTAAACCAGATGAGTCCAAATAGACTCATTCACAAGTTATTTATTATCAAGAGGCTACCATCTCTGGCGCTAATCACCGGCGATTATTTCCTCTCAAAAGAAAACTTGTGATCGCCTGAAGAATGCGAGGGTTCGAGTAAGGATGTAGGCCAAACATGCTCTCAAAGAATGCTCAAATGAGTCTCAGTGAAGAGCGCTATCAGTCGCTGGGCATCGCGACCGGGCAGATCGTCTGGGTCATGGATGCTTTGGGCAACATGACTGATGACCAATCCAATACCACCTGGCGGACATTCACCGGACAGACCAGGGAAGAGGCCAGAGGTTTTGGCTGGATGAATGCTTTGCACCCCGATGACCGTGAGCGCGTCGCAAGGATTTACGCGCAAGCCATCAAGACGCGCTCCGTCTATGATGCGGAATACCGTTTACGACGGCACGACGGCAAATATCGCTCCGTCTGCGCGCGAGGTGTCCCGGTATTAACCGAGGATGGCAAAATCAGCGAATGGGTTGGCAGTTGCCTGGACATCACCGAACGCAAGCGGGTGGAGGAAGAGCTACATTACAAGACAGCCTTTCTTGAAGCCCAGGTGCACCATTCCATCGACGGGATTCTGGTCGTCAACAGCCAGGGGAAAAAAATTCTCCAAAATCAGCGAATAAGCGATATGTGGGAAATTCCCCAGTCGATTGCCGATGATCCCGATGACAAGGTCCAGATCCGGTTCGTTATGAACCAGGTCAGGTATCCGGAACAGTTCGTCGAAAAGGTCAATTACCTTTATTCCCACCCGAACGAAGTGAGCCGAGATGAAATCGAGCTGAAAAACGGCAAGGTGTTCGATCGATATTCCTCCCCCGTTATTGACAGAAACGGAAAACACTACGGTCGAATCTGGACCTTCCGCGACGTCACCGAGCGCCGGCGGGCGGAGGAAGCGTTACGCGAGAGCAGACAGGAACTCAACGAGGCACAGCGCCTTGCCCGAGTGGGTAGTTGGGTGTGGGAGCCGGAGACCGATGTTGTAACCTGGTCGGAAGAGCTGTACCGAATGGTTGGTCGCGATCCAGCCTCGCCCGCCCCCAGTTTCCGGGAACAATCCCGCCAATTCACCGCTGAAAGCTGGAAGCGACTGACTGCAGTGGCGGAAAGGGCCTTGCAAAGCGGCGCGGCTTATGAACTCGAGTTGGAGATGATCCGCAGCGATAACCAGCGGATATGGGTCATCGCTCGTGGCGAGGCGCAACGCGATGTCAATGGCACGATCGTGAGACTGCGAGGCACAGTTCAGGACATCACCGAACGCAAGCGGGTGGACGAGGCATTGCGAAAAGCCCACGGTGAGATGGAGCAACGAGTGGAGGAACGAACTCACGAACTTAAAATCGCCAATGAACAACTAAAGCAGACCAACCGCCTCTTCCACATCCTCAGCGAATGCAACCAGCATGTGGTTCGCGCCGTCAGCGAAGCTGATCTCATGTTTGGCATCTGCCGCATTATCGTCGATATAGGAGGTTACCCCTCTGTTTGGATTGGTTTTGCTGAAGATGATCACGGCAAGACGGTGCGTCCGGTTGCTCAACGTGGCTTCGAGGATGGATATTTAAACACCCTCAGGGTTACGTGGGCTGACACTGAAATGGGATGGGGTCCCGCCGCGACTGCAATACGTTCGGGCCAGCCCCATATTGTTGAAGATATCCAAACATCCGTTAGATTCGCGCCTTGGAGAGCAGACGCGATGCGGCGCGGTTATGCCTCTGCCATCGGACTGCCTCTGGCTGGCAATGGCCGGGTATTTGGCGCTTTAGTTATTTATGCCATGACGCCGGATGCGTTCCATGCCCGGGAAGTGGGCGTTTTGATGGAGCTCGCCAGTGATCTGGCATATGGCATTATGGCCATGCGCGGACGGGAGGAACGCCGGCAAGCCGAAGAACAGGTGCGTCGCCTGGCAGAGCTCCAAAGCGCCATTCTCAATAACACGACCTACACCGTAATCTCAACCAACGCGCAGGGAATTATTACCAGCATCAACCCCGCCGGGGAACGGGCACTGGGTTATTCCGCTGAAGAGTGTGTCGGTAAAGTAACGCCCACCGTTTTCCACCATCCGGATGAAATGGCTGAACGCGCCAGAATTTTTTCAGCAGAACTTGGTATTCCAATAGAGCCCGGGTTTGAGGTTTTTGTTGCCCGTGCGCGGCGCAACTTGCCCAATGAATACGAATGGTTGTACCGTCGCAAGGACGGCTCCTCCTTTCCCGTCCTGCTTTCCGTGACCGCTCTGCGCGATTCGCAAGGGAGTATTATGGGCTTCCTCGGCCTTGCCAACGACATCACCGAACGCAAACGGGCTGAAGAAGCATTGCGGGAGAGCAGACAGGAACTGAGTGAGGCACAACGGATCGCCAAGGTCGGCAATTGGACGTGGGATCCGGAGACTGATCGTGTCACCTGGTCGGAAGAGTTATATCGCATCTCTGGCCTGGATCCGGCGATGCCCACTCCCAGTTACAGGGAACTACAACGCCATTACACTCCTCAAGGCTGGGAACGGCTCAATGCGGCGGTGGAACAAGCCCTGCAAAGAGGAACACCGTACGAACTAGATCTGGAGTTTATCCGTGATAACGGCGAAAGAGGATGGATAATTGCTCGTGGAGAAGCGCAGCGGGACGCCACTGGTCGAATCGTAAAATTGCGCGGCACCGCTCAAGACATCACCGATCGCAAACGGGGCGAGGAAGCCCTGAGCGAGAGCAGGCACGAACTGACTGAAGCCCAACGTATTGCCAAGGTGGGCAACTGGTCGTGGGATCCGGAGCTTGACGTTGTAACCTGGTCAGAAGAGTTGTGCAGAATCAATGGGCGCGATCCGGCGTCCTCCCCGCCAAAATTCAGTGAATTGCAAACGGTATATACTGCAGAGAGCCTGCAGCGCCTCCGGCCGTTTGTCGAACGAGCCTTGCAAACAGGAATGCCTTATGAACTTGAGCTGGAGATGATTCGCGCCGACGGCGGGCGGGCCTGGGTTACGACCCGCGGCGAAGCGCAACGCGCTCCCGATGGCCGGATTGTGAAGCTGCGCGGCACCGTCCAGGACAACACTGAACGCAAGCAGGCCGAGGAGGCGCTTTACCGTTCCGAGCAAAAGTTCGAGACTATTTTCCGGGGAAGTCCGGTGGCGCTCTGCGTAAGCGAGCTTGAAACCGGCCGCCTCATTGAAATCAACGAGGCTCTGCTGCGGCTCATGCATGGCACTTCCTTCGATCAAATGGTGGGTCATACCTCCTTGGAAATCGGGAATGATCTCTCTGGAGGAGCGGCAAAAAATGCTGGATGCCTTGGCTCGCACCGGCCCATGTGGATCGCCTCGAGATGGTTGGCCATCGTCTGGATGGTGAACCCCTGCCTGCCGAGGTGTCGTTGTCGCAGTATGAAATCAATGGGAAGCACTACTTGCTGGTAAACATTGTGGACATTACGGCGCGCAAGCATGCCGAAGCGGAAATCAATCGACTTAATGTGGACTTGGAAAAACGTGTGACGGAACGCACCGCGGAACTGGCCGCGGCCAATCGGGAATTGGAGACCTTCAGCTATTCTGCCTCCCACGACCTGCGGTCGCCACTCCGCACCATCGACGGATTCAGCAAGCTCTTAAAGGAGGAATATGCGGCCAGGCTCGATTCCGAAGCCTGCGATTACCTCAATTATATCTGCACAGCCGCGGAGCGAATGGACCTGCTCATCCGGGGGTTGCTCAATCTCTCGCACATCACTCGCTCGCGGATTCAACGCCGGCCTGTCGACCTAAGTGCCATGGCGAACACCATCGCCAGGGAATTGCAGGAGTCCGAGCCGCAACGGGTGGCCCGGTTTGTGATTGCCCCCGGCCTCAGCGCAGAAGGAGATCCGGACCTTCTACGCTCGGTTTTGCAAAATTTGCTCGGCAACGCCTGGAAATATACCAGTAAACATCGGCAGGCGAGGATTGAATTTGGCACCGACAATTTCGATGGCGAGACCGTATTTTATGTGCGCGATGATGGTGCCGGGTTTGACCCTCAGAATGTGGGCAGGCTCTTTAGCGCATTCCAACGCCTGCACGGAACTGAGGAATTTCCCGGCACTGGTATCGGTCTCACTACCGTGCAACGAATCATCCAACGTCACGGTGGGCGCATTTGGGCTGATGGAGCGGTGGAAAAAGGCGCAACGTTCTACTTCACCATTCCCTCGCGAGGGCAGTAACGGTCCTCGCACACGCTTTGGTTATTCGACCGGGCCACTTGTTCATGAAAATGAAATTCTTACAAATTACTTGTGGATGGTCTCGTCTGCCCGGTTGACTGGTGTGCTTGATGGCTGTTTGAATTGAATCCTAACGCTACGTAGCCGACGGTCCAGACAGCTAGATAAATAAGCACTACCAGGACCGAGCGCCAAAATTTTAGCCGTAGAAGGGTCATGGCCAGCAGCGTGCAGGCGAGAAAGTAAGCGACGACGTACCAATTGCCAATAACCGGGGCGAGAAACACCTTTGTCACAAAGTTGCACACTCCCATAAGAATTATCGTACACACAGCGCGAGAAAGTGATACTTGGTAACCGATAGGTGCCATCTGGTGGGCAACAAACCACATAACTCCGCCTGCAATAATAAATGGAATGAATAAAAACATGACCTTTTTTGGCAGGCAGGACTTATGCCGGATTTGTGGCCAGTGCCCATTGAAGCTGCTTAGTCCGCATGGGTTCAAAATTCGTGTTCATTCTCGTTGATTAGTGGTTAACTCCCTTAGCTGAATGAATCCGACCACGGAACCTTTCGAACTGCCCATCCTGGTTCAGGATGCAGATATCGACCAACTTGGTCATGTCAACAACGTCGTCTACGTCCGCTGGATACAAGACGTCGCCATTGCTCACTGGCAATCCGCCGCCTCTCCTGCTGAACAAGCCAATCTCCTGTGGGTCGTCGTGCGCCATGAAATTGATTACAAACGCCCCGCCTTTCTCCAGGACCGCATCATCGCCCGCACCTGGGTCGGCGCCGCCTCACACTATCGCTTCGATCGTCACACTGAAATCCTCCGCGCTGCCGACCGACGTTGTCTCGTTAGCGCCCGCACCGTCTGGTGCCCCATCGACGCCCAAACCGGCAAACCCGCCGATGTCACCCCCGAAATCCGCGCCCGCTTTTCCACACCGGAACCGCCCGCAATACTGTGAATTCTGGGTGCCGACAAAACCTCCGGCACTTGACAGCATCGACACAGCTAATAAAAGCTGGTATCAGAATAAGTACCATGGACTGCTCCAACCGAAGTGCTGCTGGAATTAAGATTGGGGAGATCGAATTTATGGACGGACTTCCAGACCACGCTCCCATCTCCAAAAAGTTCATTCAACCCTGTGAACGCAGGGGGACCCGGATCATGTTGCCCCGGGGCTGAGAGTTGATGATAAGAAGACCCTCGACTGCCGTGATTATAAAACCATGCTTGGGTGACCCACCAATAAAAGAGTGAATCGGTCATCATAAGTTTGTCGGCACGCAGTCCATTGTCGACAATATCCTCAGGGTGGCTGGCGTCGCCAGGTTTCCATCGTCCCACCCGCCCGAAATACGAATAGGAAGGGAGGAAATATCCTTCCTGTTGCACAGCCATTTTGACCTGAGCCTTCTGATAATCCACCCGCGCACTCGGACACCACCAGATGCTCCCAACTTCAAAAGTGTTCGTGTTCACGCCCGGAATATATGGCGCCATCGCCTGCACATTAAAATATTGCGAACCGTCGCTGCTGTAGAAGAAAATAGCGGTTGGATAACGGTTGCCGAAGTTGCGATTGACTACGGTTTCGGGCAATTGAGACTGGTTATCGTCACTGTAAAGGCTGATGCTGATTCCAAATTGTCGCAGGTTGGACATGCAAGCCGCCCGCCTGCCTTTCTCTTTGGCCGCAGCAAGGCTTGGCAGCAACAATGCAGCCAGTATGGCGATGATGGCAATTACCACCAGTAACTCGATTAGGGTAAAGGCTACCCTGCTTTGTCCGACGGAACGGCTTTCAACCCTCCGATCTGCATTAGTTTCACCGACGCCCCGCCCCCCATTGGTCCGTCCGATTCTCATAGACAACTACAATGGAAGTTGCATGGTTATTGTTCAAACAAAATCGTCCACCAAGAACAGAAGATCATCCATCCTAAACCGATTTCTCCCAAATATTGTGCCTTACACGGAAGCAGAAAAGCAACACGTCAAATGAAAATCCCCTGACACCAATCTTTCTTCTTATTCTGGTTTTCGCACGACGAACGGCTTCGGCGCAGTTGCCATGCGTGTCAGTGCTGCCCACTGATTTCATTTGGATTTGTAACCCTTCGCCTTTCCTGTAATACTGGAAGCTCGTGGTGCAACCACGAATAGCATGCCTACACCGATGTTAAAGCTCGATGGCGAAAGAATCATCCTTCGACAAAGGATGCATCGGGCGTTTTTCATCCTTCCGCTACTGGCCGGACTGCTCCTCAGCACGCCCCTGCTGCTGCTCAGTCTGGCCGTCGAAAGACTTGCTGGGAGATCTCATTCCCACCTGCCCCACTCTGTAGCCTGGATATTACTTGCCCTCGCTGCCTTACCGATATCGATCTTTTTTTTCATGGCCCTGGGCTCTTATCTACGATGCAAAATTGTTTTGACGAGTGTGCAATTTGTTTATGCCACCGGACTGCTCTTCCGCCGCTCGGGCCAGGTGGAGCTCTCAGAGCTCCAATCCGCCTCACTCCAACAATCCTGGTCGGGTCGTCTGCTGGACTACGGCACGATTTCAATTAACACCTCAAAGAAAACTCTGGTGATTCTTCCCTACATGAGCAACGTTGGCAGGCTCCTTGCTGAAATCCAGGATGCCATCACTGCTTTCCACAACCGCAAGCAGCACGGGCCTCTTAGTTCCTAGTTTGGCTGCTTCGGGGTGACAGTGGTCCTTGTTTCTCTCCTTACAAAAAAATATTCGGGCAACAGACGCCAAGGAGGTGGGGATGGGGAATCCCGCTGAAGAAACGTTCTGTCGCCCGAACGGTTATATTTTTCTCAGATAATTACCAAACTGGCAAGACCCAGAATGAAGTTTTTTTCAAGATTACTTTTCCTTACGCGTTAGGTCATTAGCATAATGTTTTCAAATCACAAGCTGCTGGCAAATAATTCGTTTTTTGCCGAGCGGTTCAGGCAACTATTCTGATTTTTTTGACTCGAGGAGGATGAACTGGGTTTCAAGCTTCACGCGCCAATTCCGCTCTCAAAAACCGTCATTGCAACTGTCTGTTTTTGAGACAGTTCAGAAATAATTACCTGCTTGAAAAGTCGAAACGAACTTAGCAGAATTTCACTGATTTAATTGGGAGGGTAACCACCCTTGATGGAAGACCAGGGGGAACAATCCTGGCTCCAAGCGAAGGACCTAAACTGACTATGAACTGGTATTACGTTGACGCAGGACAGCAAGCGGGCCCCGTGGACGATGCCGGGCTCAATTCTCTTGTCACTAGCGGCAAGATCACTCCTGACACGCTCGTTTGGAACGAAAGTATGTCCAACTGGCAACCGTATAGTTCCATTCACCCCCCCGGCCTGCGGATGGAGTCGCCACCATCGGCTCCTCCCATCGTGGCCGCGCCTCCGATTGCGGGCAACGAAGTCGTTTGCGTTGAATGCGGCGGCATTTTTCCTGCCGACCACACCATCTCCTACGGTAATGCCCGCGTTTGCGCCAAATGCAAACCGATCTTTGTTCAAAAACTCAGCGAAGGCGTCGCCTTAAACACTGGTTACGGCGCAATATCGATGCACTACGCCGGCTTTTGGATTCGCGCGGCAGCTTATATCATCGACATCATCATTCTTTCCGTCGTGAACGTAATTTTAAATCTCGTTCTCGGTGTAGGCACAGCCGCCACCACTGGTGCTGGCCACTCAGCGAACGCAGCTTCAATTGTCCTGACCTTTGTCGTCTTGGCGGCGGAACTGGCTATCGGCATAGGTTACGAAGTTTTCATGATCGGTAAATATGGTTCCACCCTGGGAAAAATGGCCTGTCGTCTTCAGGTGGTTAATCCAGATGGCAGCAAAGTTTCCTATGCTAAGGCGTTCGGAAGATACTTTGGTAAGATCCTGAGCGGATTAACGTGTTCTATTGGTTATATCATCGCCGCTTTCGATGATGAAAAACGCGCGCTGCACGATCGTATCTGCAGCACCCGTGTGATCCATAAGTAAAGTCACGATGAACACTTCCCTGGTTTCCTGCAGCAATTGCAACGCGTTCTTATTGACCGATGTCTTCAATCTGGGTCGCTTTGTACCCTGCCCCAACTGCGGCACTCCCATCCAGGTGCAGGTGTTTCCTGCACTGTTCCGCCGTGCCTTTGAGGGTAAGGAAGCTGAAACCATTATCGAGGAAACCGAAGCCAGTTGTTTCTACCATCCGGAAAAGCGCGCCGCTCTCCCTTGCGATGCCTGCGGACGCTTTCTCTGCGCTTTGTGCGACTGTGAACTAAATGGACAGCACCTCTGCCCTGGCTGCCTGGAAAGCGGCAAAACCAAGGGAAAGATAAAATCCCTTGAGAATCACCGAACGAGATACGACAGCCTCGCCCTCCTGTTGTCCCTGGCTCCGCTTACTCTTTGCGGCTTATATGTTTCTTTTATTACCGCTGGTTTATCCCTCTTTGTCGCCATTCGGTACTGGAACTCTCCCACCAGCATTGTGCGGCGGTCCAAAATTCGATATATACTCGCGATCGTTATCTCCACCCTTACTTTGGTGGGTTGGGGGTTCCTGATTTACGCGCTAATTGGTTCTAAAATGACTTCCAAATAACTTTATTAACGATGCCCGGCGTGAAAGAAAAAGAATATAAAAAGCTACCCGGAATAAGTGCGCCGGGCATTTTCGTCTACTCCAAACTCTATTTGGCAAAGGATCACCTGCTGCGGGTTTCAAATATCGGCTTCTCCGAAGATTACAAAAGGTTTTTCTTCAAGGACATCCAGGCTATTACTCTTCGAAAAACTGCCACAGCCAAGATCATTAGTTATGTCCTTGCGGGATTGATTGCCTTGCTGGCCACGGCGGCCATTCTTTTCAGTGGAGATGGAACCATCCTCTACAGCTCTATTGGAGGTTTTTTCCTCATCATACTCGTAATCAATCTTCTCCGGGGCGCCACCTGCGTTTGCACCCTCAAAACCGCCGTTCAAATTGAAACCCTCGGTTCCCTGGGCCGTTTGCCACGGGCACGCAAGGTCCTCGCCCGCTTGCAACCATTGATCGCTCAAGCTCAAGGTGGTGAACTGACGCCTGAGGAAGCTTCCTCCCGCATGCAGGAACTCGCAAAACCGCCTGGTGAGGAAAACTTCTCCGCTCCTCCAATCGCTTCCGATATGCTGGCTTTCATCGAACCTCCGGTGGAACCACCGCCCGCAACCATTTGACGAAAAGCTTAAGAAACCATGCAAACCCTGGCTCAACAACGGTGCTTCAATCACAGCCTTCGTGAGGCCGCCGCACGTTGTCCGCAATGTCGCCAGTTCTTTTGCCGTGAATGCATTACTGAGCACGACGACCGGGTCATCTGCGCTTCCTGCCTCAAAAAGCTTGAGACCACACCCGTGACGCAACGCCGCGTCTTCGCCACTCTCATGCGCTGGGCCTTTTGCCTCCTCAGTGTGGTGATGCTTTGGTTCGTATTTTTTCTGATAGGCGACAGCCTGGCTTCAATTCCAACTTCCTTCCACGAAGGCACCATTTGGAAAACAAAATGGCTGGATTCAAAATGAAGCCATTTAAAAAACGCGCACGTGGTCGAGGGTCTCTCGAGATAATCGAAGAAGCAGTGCACCTCCTGCGAATGAGCCCGGGCTCCACCCTGGCGATCTATTATATTGGTGCCCTTCCCTTTGTTCTCGGTCTGCTTTATTTCTGGGCCGATATGAGCCGCAGTCCCTTCGCCTCACATCATACAGTCGAAGCTGCGCTCGGCGTGACCGCACTTTTCCTCTGGATGAAGTTCTGGCAAACGCTCTTTCTCCACGCACTCCGGGCACAGATATCGTCCCAGCCTCAACCGCCCTGGACGTTTAGACGGATTGTGCGAATTCTCCTGGTCCAGACAATCATTCAACCTTCCGGGCTGCTGCTCTTACCGCTGGCCCTCATCCCCATCGGCATCCCTTTCATCTGGTGCTATGCGTTTTACCAGAATGCCGCTGTTTTGGGTGACGGAGAGTCGGATGAAATCAAGACCGTTCTAAAACGTTCCTGGCGTCAATCCACCCTCTGGCCTTCTGAAAATATCGTCCTCCTCATAATCCTGTTTGCCTTTGGCTTCTTCCTCTTTTTGAATTTGATGACAGTCACGCTCATGCTTCCCAGCCTTGTTAAAATGCTGCTCGGGATTGAATCAATTTATACGCAGAGCACCATGAGCATGTTGAACACCACGTTTTTTGCGGCCGTATTCGGGTTCACCTATCTTTGCCTGGACCCGCTCATAAAAGCCTGCTACCTCCTCCGTTGTTTCTATGGTGAATCCCTGCAGTCCGGGCTCGACCTGAAAGCAGAGTTGAAACAATTCTCGCCGACCGCTTCGACTGTCGTTGCCATCATGCTCCTGGTCGCTTCGTTGCTGTCTGCAACTACCCTGCGGGCCCAGCAGGAACCCGCAATCCCAAAGGATGTTTCCAAACCTGCTATTACCACTCCGGGCATCCCTGCGCCAAAACTCGACCAGGCAATCCAGGAAGTAATCAAGCAAACCAAATACACCTGGCGAATGCCCCGTAAAAAGGTTGTTGAGGATGACACAGAATCCAAAGGCCCCATCGGCCGCTTTCTTGATAAAGTCATCCACAGCATCAAAGGATGGGCTGTTAGCATTCGGAATTGGGCGCGCGATTTATGGGATCGTTGGTTTAATAACCGCAAAGTGGACGTTCAACACAAGTCGGGCAGCTCCGATTGGAGTGCTCCCCTTAAGGTATTTCTGACAGTGCTTCTGATAGTGGTCGCCGTGGCATTGGTGATCTTACTGGTCCGGGTTTTTCAAAAGCGCCAGTTCACTCCCGTTACGGTGAACAGCGAAGCCATTCCTTCCACGCCTGACCTCGCTGATGAAAATGTCGGCGCTGAACAACTGCCGGAGGATGGCTGGATCAAGCTGGGCCGCGAATTGCTCGCCCGCGGTGAACTGCGCCTTGCAATGCGGGCCTTTTATTTCGCCAGCCTCGCGCATCTCGCTGCCCGCAACCTCATCACCATCGCGAAATTTAAATCGAATCGCGATTACGAGCGCGAACTCCGTCGTCGCGGTCATTCACTCCCTGACCTCTTGTTGATTTTTGGTGAGACGGTTTTAGTTTTCGACCGCTCCTGGTACGGCATGCATGAGGTCAACCCGGAACTCGTTAATCAATTCGCCTCATATGTGGAAAGGATCAAAGGAGTCTGATGAACCGGAAATTCACCCTCATCATCCTCCTCGTCTGCGCTCTGACTTTTCTGTTGGGCATCGCTCAGCTTTTTAAACTGCGCTTCGAAGGGGGCGATGTTTATCCCGAATATTCATCATTACGTCCTGATCCCCTGGGCACGAGCGCCTACTATGAAAGTTTGGAAAGAGTTCCCGCTCTTTCAGTTCGACGCGATTATACGACCACCGATGAACTGCCCACCGGCAGAAATGTTGCTTACCTTCATCTAGCCGGCAGCAGCAGTGACTGGGCTGAAATTCCCCAGTCCACCTTCAATGAAATTCAATCGTTTTTGATGCGTGGCGGCCGCCTTGTGGTTGCTTTCTTTCCTGAGACGGAAAAGCCTTACGAGTCGGTTTATAAACGAGACGGTCAGAAGCAGACGAAATCTGATTCGAAGAAAGAGCAGCCTTCGGATTCCAAACCAGAGGATAAGGATAAGGATACCTCCGAATCCAAGCATGATAAGCACGCCAAAAAACCCAAAAAATATGATGACGAACTCGGCCTCTCTTACCGCAACGTTTCCCTGAAGGAGCGTTGGGGCGTGGAATTCAAATTCAAGCCCTTAGTTCAAAACGAGGGCGCCTATGAACCAGTTACCGTCGTGAACGACGAAGAACCTTCGTTACCAAAATCCATCTCCTGGCATAGTGGACTCGTGTTTACAAATTTGCCCAGCTCGTGGCATACCGTGTATAGCCAGGGCAACAGCCCGGTGCTGATTGAACGTAAGTTCGGTCCCGGGTCGGTGGTGTTCTCCACGGATTCCTATTTTCTGAGCAACGAAGCTCTGCAAAAAGAACGTCACGCAGAGCTCCTTGCCTGGTTGATTGGTCCCGCCCATGAAGTCGTATTCGATGAGGCGCATTTGGGCATAACCCAGGACGCCGGAGTTGCCACTCTCATGCGACAATACCATCTCCATGGTTTAGTCCTCGGCCTGCTGCTATTGGCTGGCCTATTCATTTGGAAAAATTCCTTCAGCCTGGTTCCAATTCACGAGACCTCCAGCGCCGAGGCTTATGTAGCAGGAAAGGATTCCGGCGCCGGTTTCGTCAACCTGCTTCGCCGAAACATCAATGCGCGCGACCTGATAAAAATTTGCCAGGCCGAATGGAAAAAATCCCAGCCCAAAGATAAATTTGCTGAAGCCAGACTTCAGCGGGTTACTGAATTCATCAATGCCGAGAGTAGTCTGCCCGAAAACCAGCGTAACCCGGTTAAAACCTATTTGGAGATTTGCCGCATATTGAATGAGAATCGTGGTTTGCGGACTGTTGACGCCGAACCCAAATCAAATACCTAAGAACATGAATACCGATCATCTAAAAGAAGTGCTCGCACAGGCGCGACAGGAAGTAGCCAAGGTCATTATTGGGCAGCATGACGTCGTGGAAAAAGCGCTTATCGCCATCTTCACCGGACAACATGCGCTTATTGAAGGCGTGCCCGGTGTCGCCAAAACCTTGCTGGTACGCACTATCGCGCATGTGCTGGGCAGCGACTTTTCCCGCATCCAATTTACACCCGACCTGATGCCGGCCGATATCACCGGCACAAACGTCTTCAACCTGCAGCGCAATGAGTTTTCGCTCATCAAAGGCCCGGTATTCAGTTCCTTTCTATTGGCTGACGAAATTAATCGTGCTCCGGCCAAGACCCAATCCGCCTTGCTCCAGGCCATGCAGGAACGAACCGTGACCATCGATCAAACGACGTATCCGCTGCCAGTTAATTTCGCGGTGTTCGCGACACAAAATCCCATCGAATACGAAGGCACGTATCCTTTGCCGGAAGCCCAAAAAGATCGCTTCATGTTGAAGATTATCATGAAGGCTCCCGATCGCGCCGAGGAACTGGCCCTTGCACAACGCAGCATGGGCAAGGAATCACCGGAATCAGTTTTGAATAGCGGAGCCGTAAAAGCGGTTATCAAACCCGAGGACCTGGTCGAACTGCGCCAACAACTCGCCGGCATTGTCATGCGGGACGAGTTGACCGCTTATCTGGTTGATATTGTCCGGGCCACCCGCCAGCACGAAAGCATTCTGGTCGGTGCCGGCCCTCGTGCCACTCAATCGCTGATGATGGCTTGCCGCGCTTACGCTGCCATCTCGAGCCGAGACTTCGTCACTCCCGACGACATCAAATCTATGGCAGTGCCGGTACTGGAACACCGTGTTATTCTTCGGCCGGAATTCGAAATTGAAGGTCTCGGCATTCCCGAGGTCATCCAACAGATTCTGCAGCAGATTGCTGTGCCGAGATGATAGTTCCGCGTTCCAGATTATTGTTGTGGGTGGCGTTGATCGTGCTTCCGTTTTCTCTGCTGGGAGCCGTTGAGAAATCCGCCGCCCCCTTCTCGTTTGTGCTCATCGCAGCCATGATCCTGGCCGCCCTGCTGGATGCTCTGCTTGGACGAAACAGCCTGGCAGGAATCGAACTTCAACTTCCCCTGATCGTGCGCATGTCCAAAGATCGCGACGCAAAGATTGAAATCCGCATAAAAAACAATTCGCGGAAACCCCGTCGCCTGCGCCTGGGCTTGCCCTTTCCCCGGGAGATTCATTCTCCACTGGAGGAAATGGAGGTCAATTTGCCAAAGGACGAGGAGTGGTCACGAATGACCTGGAGTTGCCAGCCAATCAGGCGCGGAAACTACAGGCTCCATTCCTCATTTGTGGAAGGTATCTCTCCTCTCGGTTTCTGGGGTATCCGTCGTCAGTTGCCAACCCCATCTGAAATTCGCGTTTATCCAAACCTCCTCACCGAAAGAAAGAGCTTGGCAGCGCTGTTCATGAACCGCGGTGCCATTGGCATCCATGCCCAGCGTCAAATCGGAAAAGGCAGGGACTTTGAGAAACTCCGCGAATACATCCCTGGCGACGGGTACGACGAAATCCACTGGAAAGCCACTGCCAAACGTGGTCGTCCCGTAACCAAGATCTTTCAAGTGGAACGAACCCAGGAAATCTACGTCATCATTGATTCCTCCCGACTTAGTTCGCGACTCCAGCCCTCGGCACGCACTTTAATTTCCGCTTCTGGAGTAGTGCCCGCGAACATGACCACCGGGGAGACGCTTGTCGGTGAAACCTCCATGCTGGAACGTTTCGTTACCGCGGCACTTGTTCTTGGCCTGGCAGCGGAAAAACAAGGTGATCTCTTCGGCCTTCTGACCTTCTCTGACAAGGTCGGCACATTCCTCCGGGCCCGCAATGGCAATGCTCATTACAACGCCTGTCGCGATGCGCTTTACACGCTTCAGCCGCAATCAGTAACCCCGGACTTTGACGAACTCAGCAGTTTTATCCGTCTGCGACTTCGGCGCCGCGCGCTGTTGGTTTTCCTGACTGCGCTGGATGATCCTTTGCTGGCCCAGAGTTTTGTTCGCAATATGGATTTAATCTGCAGGCAACATTTGATCCTGGTGAACATGATTCAACCACCTGGCGTCGCTTCATTGTTCTCACGTCCGAATGTAACCTCAACGGATGACATCTATCAGCAATTGGGAGGCCATCTGCTCTGGAACAATTTGCGTGAACTGGAAAAGGTTTTAAAACGTCGCGGCGTTCGCTTCTCGCTCCTGGAAAATGAAAGGATGAGTTCACAACTGGTTTCGCAGTATCTTGGCGTTAAACAAAGGCAACTCCTGTGATTATCAACCTTGAACGCTTCATCGCTGGCGAACGGGCCTACTGGACCGAGCTGGAAGCCATTCTCGACGGACTGGAAGCCGACCCGCATCGGCGCATGGATCTGGAGAAGTTGAAGCATTTCCATTATCTTTTCGAACGCACAGCGGCTGATCTTGCCAAAATCACCACGTTCTCCTCTGAGCCGGAAACCAGGCGTTATCTCGAAAATCTCGTCGCCCGTGCTTACGGCGAAATCCACGAGACTCGTGAAAAGCAGGGCCGCATTTCACTTCTGAAATGGTTTTTCCAGACCCTGCCCCAGACCTTCCGTCGTCATGTCAGGGCTTTTCACCTCTCTCTTGCCATTACCATGGCTGGTTGTGCTTTTGGAGGATTTGCCATTGCCCTCGATCCCGGTTCCAAACACGTGTTCATGCCCTTTTCGCATCTGCAGGGCGATCCTTCTGAACGGGTGGCGCGTGAGGAATCAGCCAAGAATGACCGGCTCGAAGGTGTGAAGACTTCATTTTCCGCGGAACTCATGACGCATAACACGAGGGTATCCATCCTTACGATGTCCTTGGGCATGACTTGGGGCGTGGGCACCATCATCATGCTTTTCTATAACGGCATAATCCTGGGTGCGGTTGCCGTGGATTATATCCGGGCTGGCCAAACCAAATTCCTCCTTGGCTGGCTTATGCCTCATGGTGTGATCGAAATTCCCGCCATTCTTATTGCCGGCCAGGCGGGATTCATCCTGGCATTTGCGTTGATCGGCTGGGGCCGGCGCAATTCGATGAGCGAAAGATTGCGAGCGGTCTCACGTGATTTGGTTACCCTGATCTTCGGTGTCGGCTTGATGCTGATCTGGGCGGGTTTCATTGAGGCCTTTCTCTCGCAGTATCATCAACCAGTCATACCTTACTCGATCAAGATTGTCTTTGGTTGCGTGGAGCTTGTTCTTCTCTATTTCTATCTGTCAAAATCCGGGAAAAATGCCGTTGAATCCGGAACAATACCGTCGCCGCCGCCATCCCGATAATTCAGACCATGCCAGGCAAAACCAATACGCTCCTGATCAAAACGCCGGAAGGGATTGTTTTCTCTCAACTACTCGCCAGTCCGGTTAGTCGTTTTATGGCTTGGATCATCGATCTGGCTGCCATATCGGCAGCGATGACAGTTCTCGGATTTGTTCTCAATGTGCTGCAGGTGCTGAGTGCCGATATCGCCGGAGCCCTCCTCGCCCTCGCTTATTTCGTTCTTTCCATCGGATACGGCATTACTTTGGAATGGCTTTGGCGGGGGCAAACCATTGGCAAGCGAGTTCTTCGATTGCGCGTGGTCGATGCCGAGGGGATGCGCCTCCAATTCCATCAGGTGGTGATCAGAAATCTGCTTCGCTTTGTTGATTCCCTGCCG
This sequence comes from Pedosphaera parvula Ellin514, assembly GCF_000172555.1. Lineage (NCBI taxonomy): Bacteria > Pseudomonadati > Verrucomicrobiota > Pedosphaerae > Pedosphaerales > Pedosphaeraceae > Pedosphaera > Pedosphaera parvula. The sequence continues at coordinate 28,207 of NZ_ABOX02000012.1, read as the reverse complement.
GTTTTCTACTTTGTTGGCGGTGTTGCTTGTGTGCTGAACAAAAAGACTCAGCGCCTCGGTGATTTTGCAGCCAATACGGTCGTCATTCGCAATCCAAGAATAAGTGAACCGGATCTGGATCAGCTACTTACCGGTAAGTTCAATTCGCTGAGGCAATATCCCCATCTGGAAGCACGGCTTCGCCAGCGTGTCACCCCCATGGAAGCAAGTCTTGTCATTCAAGCACTGCTGCGTCGCGATGAATTTGATCCCAAGGCGCGCATTGAATTACTTGGCGAAATCGCCGCTCATTTCCGCGAAAAGTCCGGATTTCCTCCTGAGGCCACGGATGGCATTACCGATGAACAGTTCATCCGCAATATTGCGGACGTTCTCTTCCGCACTCGTCGTGGGAAAAAGCTCGAAAAGGAAACGGCTTAGAAATCCATTGACCTGCTCACTCTTGTTCCGCTAAGAGCCGGCTATACACACATAAGCGGCTCAAACTTCCGTCCCAAAACCGGTTCACTCGACGTTTTCAACCAACCTTCCAGCAGACCGGCATACACTGACCGGAAATCAACATTGTATTTAACATCTCCATTTACCAGATCACCGGATGCAAGGCTCGGATATTTGCCGAGCAATCCCGCCTTTACTTTGTTTCCAATTACGAACATTGGCGCTGCCGCTCCATGGTCGGTTCCGTTATTGGCATTCTCTGCCACGCGACGTCCGAATTCACTGAAGGTCATTACCATTACACGCTGCATATTTCCCTGGACGTTCATGTCATCCGTGAATGCCTTAACTGAATCACCCAGATCCTTCAACAGCCTTTGATGCGCCTGGAGCTGGTTCGTGTGCGTATCGTATCCACCCTGCGAAACATAAAACACCCGGGTCGGCAAACTCCCGCCAATCAGTCTAGCCACCATCTTCAAGGACGTGCCCAGTTGTGACTGCGGGTAATTCGCCTTGTTCTCCACGCGCTTGCTGATCTCCCGAATCTTATCAGAGCTGATCTGGGCATCCATCGCCGTCCGCTCCAGAAAGTCCAGAGCCGAGCCGGCATGATGCACCGTTCCACTGATCGAGCCAATACTGCCACCCGAGTTTCCGTCAGCTTCTCCCGCCATCATTCCTGCCTCGTCTGGCTGATTCAACTTGCGATACGATTCCTCACTTGCTGTCATCTCGTTTCGCTTTCCTTTTTCGGAACTGATAAAACGGTAACTCTCCGGATTATCGAGGCTCACTCCCATCGGATGCCTGGCCGCAAAAGCTTGCGGCATCTGCCGGCCGATATTAATCCCCACAGTCGGATCAGAACCGGCGCAGGCATTGTCAAAATAACGCCCCAACCAGCCATATTTCTCGAACTTTTCCGAATCACTCGCGGTCTGCCAAATTTCCGTGGATCTGAAGTGTGACCGATTCGGATTCGGATAACCAATGCCTTGAATTACTGCCAGGCTGCCACTGTCATAAAGCTCCTTGAACCCGGTCAAACTTGGATGCAGGCCAACCTCATCATTCAGCTTAAGCACCTCCTTCGCGCCCAACCCAATCCTTGGCCTGGCTTTGTGGTAATGATCGTCAGCAAATGGAACGACGGTGTTTAGTCCATCATTCCCGCCAGCCATTTGCAAAATCACGAGGATGGTCGAATCCTTTCCCGTCGCGATTTGTGTCGCCGAATCCGCGGCATCCGCCTGCAAGGTGGAGAATGTGTTTGCCAGGAAAGCTGGAACCGTCCATGACAGGGCTCCGCCCAGCACCGTGGTTCGCAGAAATTCCCGTCGAGTGTGCAATGATATCTCTTTGCTCATAAATTTTCCTTCCGCGTTAAGTCAATTGATACTCTGGCGTGCTCATGATGAGTCGAATGGTATTTAAAATCACGCTGTCATCCAGCGTGGCCTGGCCATCCAAATAATCCTTCAAAGTTGCCTCCTGCTTGCCTCGCAATCGAGTCTGCAACAATCTTTTTTCAAGGGCCGCAACCAGTTTCTCCTTGCTCGCACGCTCTTCAGCGGAGAGCAGCTTTTCCGCGTCCACCGGCCGCAACTTCATATTGGCCATCCGGTCCATGAACCCTTTTCCAGCAGCACCACCTGCATTTGGGTTGGCCGCCAGATTAATTCCCCGGACCATCGAAAGATCGCCTTGCACCAGCACTGCCGCCTCGTTGTAACGCGCCAACAGATTGTTCGTGGTTATCCAGCTCAAGCCGCCGTCCCAACCCTTGACGTTGGGCGGTTGGAATAAATCCTGCCCCAAATTTTTAGTTAATCCAAAACATACAAAGGGTGGCGGCAACTCCCGCTGAAGAATTCGAACGCTCCCAACCAGCCATTGAACCGGACTTTTCACCTGGTTCCGAACGATGGTCTCAGCATAAAATTCCTCACTTAGGAAAATGGTCTTGAGCAGCGGTTTGAAATTATTGCCCGATTTCCGGAACACATCCGCCAACGCCGTAGTCAGCTCCTCGGAAGGCATTTGACCGGCAAAGAAGTTCCAGATTTTCGCCGTGATAAACCTGGCCGCCTGAGGTTGCGCGACAATTTGTTCCAAAACATCCTCACCCGTCAAATCACCAGCCTTGCCCAATACAGTTTTGCTCCCGCCATCGTGCAGCCGCGAACGCTCTTCAAACTGCTGGTTAATTCGGTCGTAAGTCCATCCAGTCAACGCACGAGCCGCCTCCGTAATATCTTTTTCGGTATAATGCCCCTCGCCCAAGGTAAACAACTCCATTACTTCGCGGGCAAAATTTTCATTGGGATGCTCCTTGCGACTTTGCGCCTGGTCCAGCCAGATTAGCATCGCCGGGTCTTTGGCGACCGCAACGAGCAACTTCAACCAATTCCCCGTGGCCTGCTCCCGAAAAAGCTCGTTCTGCTTCCACATCAGATAGGCGTCTTTTACCTTTTCCACGCTCGTGGCAAAATGGCCGTGCCAGAACAGCGTCATTTTCTCCTGCAACGGCCGCGGCCCCTCTGCCATGCGCTTCAACCACCAATACTTAAGCTCGACCACGTGCTGACGTTGAGTTCTTTGCTCCTCGCGAATCAATTCCTGGCGCTTGCTGGGTTCCGCTTTGCGAATCTCCATGTATCGGTCCACACGGCCAGGATCTGGCTTTGCCCATTCCGGCGGTGTGACACTCTCAGTATTACTTTCATAATCCACGAACGATATTACTGCCTGAGTCGGTCCAAGCTTGGTTAAATGCTCAATTTCCGCAGGTGCGCCTCCAAATCCAGCCCGATTCAGCAAGTGGGCGGCTGCGTTAAAATCCCATTTCTTTTTGGAGATCGGCTTTAGCATATACCAACTAAGACGAACGAATCGCCAATAAGGTTTCAGCCGTAAAGTGATGTCCAGCAATCCCCCTACCAAAATTTGAAACTTATCGCTCCAGAACACGACCCGTCGTCAGATGCCAGGGCTTGTACCAGATGGGACGGAGTCGAGTCAGACTCACCTCAGTACTCATTACAACGCCCCAAGCCGGGCAGCATCAACCCTGCTCTGAGCCGCTCAAAATGTTCTCCACGTATCGCGCCATTTCGCTCCAACCTGTCAACTCCATCGGCTTCTCAAAGTAACACCAGGCGCCAAGCTCAAGCACGCGTCGCTTATTCTCAGCATCGAGCGATCCAGAAATCACCATGACTTTAAGTGGCGGCAGAGCCTGCGTCCGCAACCATTCCAGCACCTCCACCCCGGAAATCCGTGGCATTCTATAATTTAGAATGACAACCTCAGGAAAGGGATACTTCTCACGGTCTGCGTATGGTCCTGTGCCTTTAAGGTAATCCATGGTTTGCTCGCCATTCTCAAGCAAGCCACCAATTCGCAACTGCGTCGATTTTTGGAAAGCAAGCTCCAGCAGCCGACGATCCGATTCCAGATCATCCACTATCAAAATTACATGAGGCTGCATTTGCACGTAAGTCAGTTAGCAAGCCTAATACCATGACGTAAATGCATGGTAATCAAGCCAAACCTTGGTAGTCTCCATTATAAACCCCACTTTTCCAAGGTAAATTTCCAATATTTGTCACATTTCATGACAGTCATTAGCTCAAGTCTCTCCTAGCTCTCGCCTGGATCGTCTCTTCGTTGAGGAAAAATCGGCCAGATGCTCCGGCCTTATGGAGTTATACCAGTAACATTCCCACGAGCAGAAAATGGTTTTCGCATTAATTCGCACGACTAAAAGGTCGGATATAAATGTAAATCTGACGACTGAACTTGCCGGTAAAAATCCGCCAAACTATCCAGGCAGGCATGACTGCCGAAGTTTAATTTCCATTCTGCGAAATTTTTTTATAAATTCTATTGCATTCCGCGTGCACTTTGTTACATGTCCGCACAGTGCAAGAAAAGTTAGCGGTCCCATATGTTTCCGGAGCTGAAAAACAGTCCGGAAAAGAACCGGAGGTTTTTGCCATTCAAGCGGAAAGTTTGGTTCGCCGTTTTGGAAAAGTCGAAGCCCTCTCTCATGTCTCGGTGGAAATTCGCAAGGGCGAATTCTTTTCGCTGCTCGGTCCATCGGGATGCGGCAAAACCACCCTGCTGCGCCTGATCGCCGGGCTGGATCTCCCGGACGATGGCACCCTCAGAATTGCCGGAAAGGACGTCACGAACGTTCCCGCCCACAAACGCCCGGTGAATACCGTGTTTCAATCATACGCATTGTTCCCACATATGACGGTACGCGACAACGTTGCCTTTGGTCTGCGCATGAAGAACTTTTCCGCGGCTGACATTTCCCGGCGCGTCGACCGGATTATGGAACAAGTGCAGATCACAGAATTTGTTGATCGCAAACCCGCCCAACTCTCGGGCGGCCAGAAACAACGTGTTGCGCTTGCCCGGGCAGTGGTGAATGAGCCCGAAGTGTTGCTGCTTGATGAACCGCTCGGGGCTCTGGATCTCAAGCTGCGCAAACAATTGCAGATTGAATTACATCAACTTCAACGGCGCCTCGGCATTACGTTTGTCTTTGTCACACACGATCAGGAGGAAGCTCTGGTGATGAGTGACCGCATTGCCGTTATGAACAAGGGTAAAATTGAGCAACTCGACGGAGTTGAAGAGATCTATGAACGTCCAAACACACGCTTCGTCGCCCAGTTTCTCGGCTCCTGCAATCTGCTTGAAGGGCCAGTCAAGGCTTTGCACGAATCAATTGCCACCGTGGAAACCTCCATTGGCAACCTGAATCTTGATGTCACCAATGCCTCTCGCGACCTTCGTATCGGAGATAAAATTACGCTTGCCATCCGGCCGGAAAAAGTGGCTCTCATTCGTGCAGACATCATACCTGCATCGAATCATTTCACCGCCCGCGTTGAGGATCTTGTCTACAGCGGGAGCCGAAACTCAATATCACTTGCGAATTGGAGAACACAGGCTCAATGCCTGCAGTCTGAACTCCCGTCCGGGGCATCAAGGACTCCAAGCTGGCCAAACACTCGTGGTTCATTTGCCATCCAGTTCTTTGATTGCATTGGAAGACTAACAGACTCCTGCATCTCACGAATAAAAAATTGAATACCTCTGTTGATCCCAAACCCTCCGAGACCCATTTCGGACAACATCTCTCACGCGCCGGTCATTTTATCCGCGCCGCCTTTACCGCCGGTCCGGCAACACTGTGGTTGGTGGTTCTGCTCCTGGTCCCCCTGGCTGCCATTGGCGCGATCAGCTTCATGTCGCGCGGTGATTATGGTGAGATTGAACTTCCATTCACCATTGAAAATTATAAACGACTGCTTGGTTTTGGCATGCTGGGATTTGATTCCTTGTATCCAATCATTCTCTTTCGCAGCCTGACGCTTGGTATCGGAACTGCCCTGGCATGTGTCATCACCGGGTTGCCGCTCGCGTTCTTTATCGCCCGTTTGCCGGCGCGATTCAAAACTCCGGCCCTCACCCTGGTGGTAATTCCATTCTGGACCAACCTGCTCATTCGCACCTACGCGTGGCAGATTCTGCTGGCGCCCGAAAGTTGGATCACTCAGTTTGTTCACGCAATCGGCATTGGCAAAGTTGATGAACCACTCCAACCAAGCACTTTCGCCGTTGGCATTGGGATGATTTGTGATTACCTGCCGTTCCTGGTTCTGCCGCTCTATACATCCGTGGAAAAGTTGGATTGGAGTCTGGCTGAAGCTGCCATGGATTTGGGTGCCAATCGGATTCAGGTATTCCGCCACGCCCTGCTGCCCCAAATCATGCCGGGTTTATTTGCAGGCATGATTCTTGTTTTGCTTCCTGCGACCGGTCAGTTTGTCATCCCAGACCTGCTCGGAGGCGCCAAAACCGTGATGCTCGGCAATGCCATTCAGCAACAATTTGGGCAGAGCCGCGATTGGCCTTTCGGATCAGCCATTGCTTTCGTGGCGCTCGGCCTCGTGATGATGGGACTTTGGCTGTATGCCCGCAAAAGCCAGGGGAAAGGAGAGCCAACACTGCTGTGAAACGCACCTCAATACCTCTAAGCATCGTGGCAGGTCTGTTGTACCTGTTTCTTTACGCGCCTTTGGCCATAGTAATTGTTTACTCCTTCAACGCCGCCCGATTTGGCGCGGGCTGGAGCGGATTCACCACTCAATGGTATGCCACGCTGTGGGAAAACTCGCTCGCACTTTCAGCCACCAAAAACACGTTGCTGCTCGCGGTATTTAGCACGTTGATCTCCACCGTGCTCGGCACCATGCTCGGTTACGGATTGAATCGGTTCCGTTTTCCAGGCAAGAGCCTGCTCAACTGGTTCTTATATGTTCCGGTGTTTATACCAGACATCATCATGGCGATCTCCCTGTTGCTGTTTTATTCCCTGATAAGAAAATGGCTTGGCCTGTTTGAACTGGGCCTTACTACCATGATCCTGGCACACGTAACCTTTCAGATTCCCTTCGTCGCCATCGTGGTTCGTTCACGACTCATCGGGCTCGATCCGGCACTTGAGGAGGCCGCTCACGATCTTGGAGCCAACGAGTGGCAGACATTCCTGCATATAACCTTTCCACTCATCATCCCTGGCATCGTTGCGGGCGCCATGCTCGCGTTCACCCTTAGTCTCGACGACTTTGTGGTGAGCTTTTTTACCAGCGGGCCAGGCTCCACCACCCTGCCCATTTTCATCTATTCCTCGGTGAAACGTGGCATCACTCCGGATATAAATGCCCTCTCCACCTTGATCGTTCTCGCCTCCATTCTCGGCACGATTATTGCAACCCTGTTGCAACGCAACAGAAAATCGACATAATTATAAAATTGATGAAGAGATACCTGATCATTGCCATCACGACGCTGCTTGCGGCCTATTCCGGCTTCGCAGAGCAACAAAAACTAAACCTTTTTATCTGGAGCGAATACATCGATCCCAAGATCGTCACCCAGTTTGAAAAGCAGTTTGATTGCAAGGTCAACATCGACCTCTATGAGGAAGCGGAAAGCATGCTTGCCAAAATGCAGGGCGGCGGCGCTTCGCTCTATGACGTTGTCGTGCCGCCGGACCATATGATTCCAGCCATGGTAAAGCTGGGATTGCTCGTTCCATTGCGCCACGAACACATTCCCAATCTCAAAAATCTCGATGAAACATTCGCCAATCCGCCCTTTGATCGGGGAAACAAATACACGGCTGCGTATCAGTGGGGCACGGTCGGCATTTTCGCCCGGCAATCCAAAGACCAACCTTTCACGCCGACGTGGGGATTGCTCTTCGATCCAAAACAACAAGCCGGTTCCTTTATCCTGATCGATTCCGTTCGTGACATGGTTGGCGCCGCTCTCAAATACAAGGGTTACAGCCTTAACTCGACCGATCCTAAACAATTGAAGGAGGCGCGCGATCTCATCATCGAGGCCAAGAAACGTTCCACCGGATTTGAAGGGAGCGTAGGCGCAAAGAACAAGGTGCTTGGCAAGAGTGCCCGGGTCGCCATCGCCTATAGCGGTGAAGGTGTCCGTGGCATGACCGATGACAAGGATACCATTTTCTTTATTCCCAAGGAGGGCAGTCAGATCTGGCTCGATAATCTGGCGATTCCCGCGCAAGCACCCCATCGTGAGCTGGCGGAGAAATTCATTAACTTCATGCTCGATGCAAGAATTGGGGCTCAACTCTCGGGATACACTCAATTTGCCTCACCGAATAAGGCGGCCATGGCCTTCATCCCGGTTCCCGACTTGAAAAACCCCGCTATTTATCCTTCGACAGAGGTGAAAGCGAAACTCGAATTCCTCGAAGATCTTGGTGGTAAAACTCGTATTTACGACGAGATTTGGACTCAAATTAAAGCCAAATAATAATTGTTCAAGCCAGCCGGGTGTACTCGACTTTTCCGAGCACATCCGTCCATTGGAAAGGAGATGCAGCATCGTTGCATGTAACTTCATGGACGTGTACGCTGTCTCTCAAGGCGTTGAATTCCGGTACAAAGCGGTTCACCGTTTACTCAAAAGTTTGTCACAGACTACTCGCTTCAGTTTAAGAACAACTACCCGCCGGACACGTTCACACTCGGGCCTTCAATGATAGGCAGGAGTTATTATTTAACCCTTGGAGTGTTCCGTTAGCGGGTTGCCGGAATCAACGTTCCCAGAGCCTCACCATCTAATTGATTTAAATGCTCCATCTTGCCGTAATCGAGCTTGATCACGCGGTCAGCCATATAGAAATACTTGTCGTCATGAGTAATAACGAAACAGGTTTTTCCCCTCGCTTTAAGCTCCGGCAGCAAGCGGGTGTAGAACACGTCCTTGAACAAGGGATCCTGGTCTGATGCCCATTCGTCAAAGAGATAAAATGGCCGGTCTTCCAAATAAGCTGTAAGCAATGCCAGCCGTTTGCGTTGACCTTGCGATACCGAAGTAGTGGAGAGCTTGCCGTCTTTGACGGAAATCTTATGATCCAGGTGTAACTGGACGAGATATTCCTTCGCTTTTGCATCCAGATCAGGCCGGTTCAAGCCCATTAGATTATCGAACAGGTAGAAATCAGAGAAAATGGCTGAAAACAGTTGGCGGTAATCATCGCGATTCGAATTGTCCACCCGTTTGCCATTCCAACGAATCTCGCCGACTTCAGGAAAATAGAGGCCGGTTACAATCTTGGCCAAGGTGGATTTGCCACTGCCATTGCCACCGACGAGAAAAACCAGTTCCCCAGGGCCAAACTTTAGATCGATTGGCCCCAGCACAAAGTTGGTATCCTCTTTCTCATGCCGGTAGGCATGTTGCACGTTGATCAATTCCAAACTGCGAAATGGAACTTCGCGTTCAGTTTTATTGATGACAGCCTCTTCGGTGGAGGCGGCTGCCAGTGACAACCCAAGCTCTTCCACCTTTTGAAGCGCAATGCTCGCCCTGCCAAAAAGCGACATACTGCCCATCACTCCCGCGAGTGGCCCCATCAAGTAAAGAATGGTGATTACGTATCCAGTCATTGCGGCATGACTTACCTGCCCCATTTTGGGCATCATAAACAAAACACATCCCACCAATAGATAAAACAGGAGGTGATTCCAATTTTGCGCATAAATGAAGCGGCATTCGGCTTCCACATTATATTTCTGGAAGGTTTCCGTGGTGTCGTGAATGTTTTCCGCAAGGAACACTTTGCGCCGACTTCGATGCAGCTTCAGTTCCTTGATTCCATCCGTAAGCGCCCGGAAATAGCTAAAGAGTTTGTCCTCCTCCTCACGCGCTGCATTCAGGCTTTTGAAAGCGCTCGTCATCATGATTCGATAACTGATGCCTCCGAAGACCACGAGCACGCCAATCCCCAGCAAGATTTTCCAGGATAGCAGCCCCAGATAAACCGCTCCTCCCACGAGGATCGCTACATTCACTGTGATAATAGGTATGGCCAGCAGCGCCTGGGTGATATTGAACACGTCATCGGTAAGGGCAACCAGAATGCGATGAGTGCCAATGCTTTCGACCTGGCGCAGGGGCACTCCAAGAATTCTTTTGGTCAGATCGCGCCTCAAGCCGCTTACGGCACCCTGCGCAAATCGAGCGAGCAGCACTTGTGACAAAATGTTCGTGATCGTTTTCCCCAATACCAGGGCCACAAACCCTCCGACCAGAACGGCCACGGACCATTTGGCATTATTTAGGGAAGTGTTGACCAGGGCAATCAAGGCCGCGTTACAAGCACCGCTCAAGAGTGCAGTTAGCGTAGTTATGATAATCATCCCTCTACAGGTTCGTAATAAAAACTTAATCAAATTCATACAACAGTCAGTTCCAGGTTTTCTTTCTTTTCAGCAGTGGTTTGAGAGCAGGTTTCCACAAGACATGCCTTCAGTTCATTGGCCAGTTCCTTAACATCCGGCTCCATAAAGATGCTTTCGTGAGAGCCGGGGATTCTTCGTATTTCCAGTGCGCCCACCAGTGCGCCCCAGCAAAAATCATCATCGAGAGAACAGAATAGCGGCTGGCCCCGGGTGCGGAATAGGGTAACCTTCCCAGCATAGGGCTTGGATACATGCCGCACCAAAGCATCCAGATGAAGCTGCCAGAGACGCAGTTCGTGCTGGGGAAATTTGGTAAGGTCAATGACTTCCTCCAAGTCAACCTGTGGCTGGCCCGCGCCAGATCGGAATATCTTCTTAAGGAATTTCCGTCCTAATGACCTTGCCTTGCGTAATACAAATTCGCGTCGTTCCTCGGGTTTGGACTTGAAGAAATCGTCCAACCAAAAAGAGAAATTTTGGGCAAAGCGAAATCCATATGCCGGTTTCCACCACGGCACCTGTTCATAGCCACGGTTTGAAGGCGCGGCGTCGAGGAGGGCCAGCAGTGCCACTTCCTCGCCCTGCTCCTCCAACTGCCGGGCCATCTCATAGGCAACGTTTCCTCCGAAACAGTATCCACCGAGATAATACGGTCCTTCCTTTTGCACCAAACGTATTTGCTCGATATAGAAAGAAGCCATGTCCTCGAGGGATTTAAATTCCTCGGCTCCGTTCAAGGCCCTGGATTTGATTCCATACACGGCCTGATCCGCGCCGAGATGGGGCGCTAAATTGGCATATCCCCAGAGCACGTCCCCCCCGGCTCCGTGAACGAGAGAGAGGAGGTTTGGAACCTTGTGGATTGGCACAACTGACGAACGGGAATACCCCCGAGTTCTGGCACAATACATCAGCCAGCTGCTTTACGGTTGAATTCTGAAACAGGGTTACCAGGGGCAGCTTCTTGCCGGTCAGTTTTTCCACCTGGGCAAAAAGTCTGACTGCGAGAAGAGAATGTCCTCCCAATTCAAAAAAGTTGTCATGGATTCCAACCTTGTCCACACGCAGGAGTTCCTCCCAAATCTTGCTGAGCATGCGTTCTGTCTCGGTAGTGGGCGCACTGTAAGTCTTGCGATCCCGGGAGCGCGTGCGAGACTTTGCCGCCATCGCCTGTTGGATCTGGCTCACATCGTTTGCCGCCAGCGCGATCTCACGACAACAGGTAAACTTGACCCTTCGTTCCGAAGTTGAACTCTTCACTTTCACGTGTTCGGCGGTGAAAGAAGCTTTGGCAGGCTGCTGCTTTTCTGCAACTTCCGGTGTGAAAACAATTCCTGCAGCAAACTCGGCAGGAAATCGATATATATAGCCTCCGTTTGTAGGCTGTCGAAACCGGGCTCCCACAGTTTCCAGGAAATTAAATGCAGGTTTGTTCTTCTCGCTGGGAATAAAGTGGAAGTCAACCCAGTCAAGTCCCTTCGCCAAAGCGAGTCTCCCGAGTCGAACAACCATCTGATATTCCACTCCCCTGCCCAATACCCGGCAACTCAGAAGGAAAGTATCCACCTTTATCGCATTCCCAGCCGCTTCGTGGATTATCAAGCCTACCAGGCCATAATCACCAAAACGATCCCGGACGCTTACCGTGAGCACACCACTCTTTCCCTGCCGCCACATGCTTTGCAGATCACTTTCCGTGCGCCGGCGCGTCGTCATGTTGAACTGGTTCGTTCGCAACGTCAGTTGTGCGGCACGCGTAACCTGGTTGCTGGTTAAATCCGTGATTTCGACACGCAGCTCCAGCCCGGCGAGGAAATCTTGAAGACCGAGCGACTGCTCGCGGAATTGTTCCCGTTCCTTCTCCTGGCGATACATTGCTGTTCGGTGCTTATCCTCAGTGGATAATTTCAAATGATCAAACACCCAGCAGTGCTCCAGAAATTTCGGAATTTGCCCGGACTCAGCCGGCAGGAGCAAGGTCATTACTTCCGGGCAGTGAGACTCCACCTCTGCGCATTCCACCGGATTATCGTCAACAAAGATGAAGCTCTCCAATCCCAACTTCAATTCATCAGCCAGGGAGCGGATGTTTTCGGATTTGGGCAGCCAGTTAATGCGCGAGGCAGTAAAATGTTCGCGTTTGAGCGGCATTTCACGTCGTTGTTCAAAGACAGCCGCAACATCCTCCTGCTCGTTTTTGCTACAAAGGCACAGAAGCATGCCGGCCTCTCCCTGTTTGCGCATAAATTCTTGCAGCGCGAAACGTGCCTCACCCAGTTGTATCCCGTCAGGACCGTCCTCCCCCGCCACTCCAGACCACAGTGTATTGTCACAATCCAACACAATGACCTTATAAGCCGCGCGCTTCAACGCATGGAACCTGCGCGCAATGATCGTACTCAATGCTGTGAAAAATGAAGTTGTGTATGGAATATGTCCCAGTTCCTCAGCTTGAGGATCATTATACTCTTCAACCGGATAAAGTTTGGCGATTTCCTCAAAGGTCGTTAAATGTACACCCGGAATGCGGTGCAGTTCTCCGGCAAGCCTCGTCTCCATTTGGCGATAGAACTCGGCCCGCTCGGGTTGAGCGGCAATATTCGCCGAGCCTGGGCACAAACAGACAAGGTAGGGAGTGGCATGCCGTGCCGAAGCCGCTTTCAATGCCATGGTCAATTCATCCACACTACGCTCGACTCGCTGGTCCCCTGAGGACGACGAAGATTCCTCCACTCCCTCGAACCTGGCCCAGTCTTCCAACCGGATCAGGATCGCGTTCAAGCCATTTTGATTCAGAGCGAGTGAACTCCCCGGATTCAACAACTCCTGGAAAACCTGGTTATAACCCGCAAACTCAACCGCCGCCGGTATTCCCAATTCCTTCATCCAGTATTTGAGCCCCTCTTCGAGCGGTTCGGCAGTAAACGTTGCTGCAATGCAAATCGTTTGACGATTCTGTCTGGCCTTTGCCGCCTTAATCTGGGCCGTCAGATCCTGGGATTTTTCTATTTCCGCGATCTTCCTTTGGGGCTCCCTCGTTAGAGTTTCCAGATTCTTGCAGAAATAATTCAGCAGATGCTGAATCGTGGCGGGTTCGAACAGTGGCATTTTATACTCACAAGCAATCGCAAAGCCGCCAGCTGTCTCCTCGGCTATAAACCGCAAATCCAACAGGGCTGCCTGCAAATCGACCTGCATCATCTCTGCCTTTAGACCGGCGGCATTAAATGCGCCGCCCGGAAAGTTCTGAAACAAAAGCCCAACATTATACAACGGGTTCTGGGCTGTCTTTCGCTCAGGATTGATTGCTTCCACAATCTTCTCAAATGGGCAGTCCTGGTGGGCGTGGGCTTCGAGAACCGCATGTTTAACATCTTTAAGAAACTCGCTGCTGGTTTTTTGTTCAGCCACCTTTATGCGAACCGGCACAAAATTCATGAAACAGCCGATGACATCTTCAATTTCCTTCTGATTTCTCCCCGCCACCACTGTTCCAATAACCAGATCAGATTGCTGCGACCATTTGTGCAAAGTGGTAGCCAGGGCCGCTGTCAAAACCATGAAAGGGGTTGTTCCTTCCCGGCGGCTCAGGCTGCTCAACGAATCGGTGAGTTCTCCGGGCAGAATCACTTGATGCAGTCCGCATTTGGCACCCGGTTCAGAATCCTCCATGTGGTCACCGGGCAGTTCAATGGCACTCGGAGCACCGGCCAATCTCTCCCGCCAAAAAGTGACTTCCTTCTCCAGCACCTCGCCCTGCATCCACTGATTTTGCCAAACTGCGTAATCAACATATTGGACGGTCAGTTCTGGCGGTGCGGGAACTGTTTTTCCTGAAGTGAAGGCGGTATAAAACAAATCCAGTTCCGTAAGAATAAGCCCGAGTGACCAACCATCTGAAATGATATGGTGCATGACCACCAACAACTCATTTCTCACATCATCCAACTTTACCAGAGTGCCACGGATCAGCGGGCCACGCTCCAGGTCAAAAGGCTTTCGCGCATCCTCTTCGATAACCATTTTGGCGTGAGCATCGCGGTCGGCTTCATCCAGTTTCCGCAAATCTGTTATGGCCAGCGCCAGCTTCAGGTGTGGAGTGGTTACCTGTGCAAGACTTCCGTCCACAAACGAAATCGTGGTGCGCAGGGCCTCGTGACGTTCAATGATTTTATTCAGGCTTTGTTCCAGCGCGGCGACATTCAGAGTGCCTTCGAGACGGATGGCCAGAGGAACATTGTAGGCGTGACTGCCCGGTTCCAATCGATCTATGAACCAGAGCCGCCGCTGCGAAAAGGAGAGCGGAGCGTTGGTCTTTTTCTCGGTTGGTTTAATTGGGGGCGCCGCCATGCCTCCCTGGTTCCAGGTTCCGGCCTCAATTCCCGCCGCCAAACTGGCAATGCTCGGCGCGTCAAACAGACTGGACAAAGGCAGTTCCACTTTGAATGTCTGTCGAATGCGGGAAACCACCTGCGCCACAAGCAGGGAATGGCCGCCCAGTTCAAAAAAATTGTCCCGCACACCGATTTTCTTCAAGTTCAGGACCTCTGACCAGATTGCCGCAATGCGCTCTTCTGTCGCATTTCCAGGAGCAACATACTCGGCTCCGAGTTCTGGACGGCCTTGGTCTGGTTCCGGCAGAGCCATGCGGTTTACCTTGCCGCTCGGTGTCAGGGGGAGTGAATCAAGAATCACATATGCCGAGGGCACCATGTAATCAGGCAATTCCGATTGCAAAAAGTCCCGCAAATCCTTCACGGTTACATTTTGACCAGGCTGAAGGACAAGGTATCCGACAAGGCGTTTTTGCCCCGGAACATCTTCTCTGGCTGAAACTACACATTCTCTGGCGGCGGGATGCTTTCCAAGGACATTCTCCACTTCGCTTAGCTCAACGCGATAACCACGAATCTTCACCTGGTGGTCTACGCGGCCCAGGAACTCAATGTTGCCATCGGGAAGCAGGCGCGCCAAATCTCCGGTTTTATAAAGCCGCGCACCCTGCTCCAGCGCCGTGGGATCAGCAATGAAGCGTTCCGATGTTAAATGCGCCTGATGCAAATACCCGCGGGCCAGACAAACACCGCCGATGTAAAGCTCACCGGGTTCGCCAGCAACCACCGGCTGAAACTGATCGTCCAATAAATGGATCTGTGTGTTCGCTATCGGTTTTCCAATCGGAGGCAAAGCCGGCCATTGGCCGGGGGTACCCGGCAGGGTGTAAGCGGTCACCACATGACTTTCCGAAGGCCCGTAATGATTGTGCAACGTGCAATTCGTTAGCTTTTCGAAAAGAGTTGTGATTTTGCCGGTGATGCGTAGCTGTTCACCCGCAGTGATGACCTCTCTCAAACTCTCTGGAAGTAAATCCTCTTCCGTCACTGATTCGGCCAATTGATGCAGTGCGATGAAAGGTAAATAGAGGCGGTTTACTTTTTGTTCACGAATAAAACGCAGCAATTTCGGTGGATCATGCCGAACTTCTTCATCAATCAACATTAGCACACCGCCAGAACACCATGTCGAAAAAATCTCCTGAAAAGAAACATCAAAACTGGGGGAGGCAAACTGCAACGTCTTGTCACCCTTGCCCATCGTAGAAGACTTCAGTTGCCACCAGATGAGATTGACCAAAGGACGATGGCCCATGGCCACGCCTTTCGGTTTACCCGTTGAGCCGGAAGTATAGATTACATAGGCAAGGCTCCCTGGAACCGCGGTGCTGACTGGATTTTGTTCCATGAAGGCAGTCGGCAATGTCTTGTCGATACAAACCACCTGGCATTTGTGATCAGGCAATGTGATGAGCAGCTTCTCCTGGGTAACGAGCACCGGTGCTCGCGAATCGTCCAGCATCATGGCCAGTCGTTCCTTTGGGTATGCGGGATCGAGTGGCACATAGGCGCCGCCTGCCTTCAGAATGCCCAAAATGGCAGTAACCAGTTCGATCGAACGTTCCAGGCATAATCCGACCGGCACGTCTGAACTCACTCCCAGGGATTGCAGGTGGTGGGCAAGCTTGTTTGCAGACGTGTTTAGTTCGCGGTAAGTCAACTGTTGTTCGCCAAAAATGACAGCACTCGCATCCGGAGTCCTCTTCACCTGTTCTTCAAACAACTGATGGATGCACATTTCTGCCGGATAATTTGACTCGGTATCATTACACATCGGCGAGCTGCCAACGGGTGCAGTCGATATCTTTTTCGCCGCTGAGGCCGCCGAGGCCGAAACCAATTCAGGGATTTGCATTTTCAATAGACACGCCTTTATGTTTTCCGCCACTTCCCGCACGTGCGGTTCCTCCAAAATGCTTTCGTGCGCACCGGGAACCACATGAACTTCCACTTCGCTGGCAAACTCATCCCAGCCATACTGATTGTCATAAGAACAAAACAATTGATGTCCCCGACTACGGAACAGCGTGGCTTTGCCGGCGTAGGGCTTCGGGAAAAATTCTATGAGCGCATGGATATGCGTTTCCCAAATTTCCTTTTGGTCTTTGGGGAAAGCTGACAAATCCACCATGTCTTCCACGTTGATGCGTTTGGCACTTTCACCTGTAAGCCTGAAAAAACGTGCCATTCTTCGCCTGATCAGCGCTGCTTTCCAACGCAGAAATTCATTTCGCTGCTGAGCTCCCCACCCAAGTGACCGGACAATCAGGTATCCCACATTGCGTATGAACTTGAGCGCGATCTTCGGTGTCCATTTGACACAGGTATAAGTAGAATTGGGTGGTGCGCAGTTCAGTAACGCCAACATTGCCACTTTCTCTCCCTGGGCGCATAACTGGCGTGCCATTTCATAGGCAACATTCCCACCGAAACAGTAGCCCCCAAGATGATAAGGTCCTTTCGGCTGAAAAGCGCGTATATCAGCAACATACTGCGCCGCCATTTCTTCGATGGATTTGAATTCCTGCTGCCCATCCATGGATCGAGACTTGAGCGCGTAAACCGGTTGATCGAGCCCCAAACTCCGTGCGAGGTTTGTGTAGCCCCAGAACATACCGCCACCGACACCATGCACAAAAAACAGGGCTGGTTTGCTTCCGCGCGGCTGAATCGCAACGATGGAAGAACTCGGCTCGGGTGTCTTCTCATCCCGAACATAGCCTGCCAGCTGGCTCACAGTCGGAGCTTGAAACACCACTGAAACCGGAAGTCTTTTGTTAAATTTCTTTTCTATCTGCGCCAAAAGTCGTACCGCAAGCAGTGAGTGGCCACCCAAATCAAAAAATCGATCTTCAATCCCAATCGGTTGAATACCCAAAACAGATTCCCAGATGCCGATAAGTTCCTTTTCAACTGAATCGCGCGGTCCTAAATATTTTTTTTCCGATCTGTCTCTGCCGGTTTCAGGAGCAGGAAGGGACCGGCGATCCACCTTTCCGTTTTGATTCAGCGGAATTGCCTCCATGGTGACGAAAGCCGACGGGACCATGTATTCAGGAAGTTTTTCTCTCAGGTGCCTGCGCAACTCGGTTGAACCCGGTCCTGGTTGAGAGTGTGGCACGAAGTAGGCAGTTAGCTGTTTACTGCCATCTCTGCCTTGATGCGCATTGACCACGCACTGCTGCACCCCCGGGTGCCGTGCCAGAACCGCCTCAATCTCCCCGGGTTCAATCCGGAAGCCACGCACCTTCACCTGATGGTCCACCCGCCCAATAAATTCAATTTCCCCACTGGCCAGATACCGGCCCAAATCCCCCGTCCGATACAACCGCCCTCCGGCCACCTTACCAAAGGGATTGTGCACAAAGCGCTCTGCCGTCAGGGCCGGACTCAGCAGGTAATCCCGCGCCAGCCCGTCCCCACCCAAGTAAATCTCCCCCGTCACCCCCACCGGCACCGGCTCTCGCTCTCCATCCAGGATATAGGCCGTCGTGTTGGAAATCGGCCGGCCAATTGGCACCGTCAATGCCCCTTCCTCCACGCTCTCCACCAATTTCCACGTCGCAAAGGTCGTGCATTCCGTCGGCCCATATACATGCAGGAGCCGCCGGGGTCTGCCTGTCTGCAGCACCTTCCGCACCGCTCCAGGATCCACAGCTTCCCCGCCAAAGAGCACATTCTTTAAGGCCGCAAATCCCCGGGGCACTTCCGCCACCAGCTGGTTGAAAAGCGCAGTGGTCAAAAACAATGTCGTGATCCTGAAGGCCTCCAATTCGGCCGCAAATCGCTGGGGCGTCAACATGCTTTCCCGCGAGAAAATATGCACCTGGCCTCCATTTAACAACCCGCCCCACACCTCGAAGGTCGCCGCATCAAAGGACACAGTGGCGCACTGTGCCATCCGGTCCTCCGGACCCAGCGTGATATACTCAGTGTTGCGCACCAAACGCACCACCCCACGATGAGGAATGCATACTCCCTTGGGTCTTCCGGTGGAGCCTGAAGTAAAACAAATGTAAGCGATGCTTTCCGGATTAGTTTCGCAAACGGGATTTTCGCCGCTTTCCTTCTCAATGGCAGGCCAATCTTCATCCAGACAGATCAACCTCGGGCGAATTGTTTTCTCCGAACTGCTGCTTTTCGGGAGCAGCGCTGCCGTGGTAGATCGTGTTAGCACAACCGGGGAGTTCAGATCCTCCAGCATCAGCTCCAAACGCTCCATGGGTGAAGACGGATCCAAGGCTGCATATGCTCCGCCCGCTTTCAGGATACCCATAAGGCCTATGATCAGTTCGAGAGACCGGTCCATCAAAACACCAACAATGCTGCCAGTCCGCACACCCGCTGATGCAAGATGGTGCGCCAGCTTATTGGATCGCTCGTTCAACTCAGCGTAGGTCAAATGTTGCAGCTCAAATTTAAGTGCGACAGCGTGAGGCGTTAATCGAACTTGCTCCTCAAACAGGTCCTGAATGCATTTGTTGGCGGGATAATCCGTGGTTGTATTGGTCCAATCATTTAGGAGTTGCTGCCTTTCCAAATTGGTGAGCAGCCGAAGTTTCGAAATTCGCTGTTCAGGGTTATGGATGATTTCCTCGAGCAGGGTTTGGAAATGCCCCCACATCCTGGTTATCGATGAATCATCAAAAAGACTGACACTGTATTCAAAACTTGCAGTCAACCCATGTTCGCGTTCCTCGATAAATAACGAGAGATCGAATTTTGAAGTTTCACCTCTAATCTCCAGCGGGATGACATTGAGTTGTGGCAACCTCAAACTTTCCGAGGGTGAATTTTGAAACACGAACATCGTTTGCACGAATGGCGCATAGCTGGAATTCCGTTCGGGATGCAACTCTTCCACCAGTCTATCGAAAGGCATGTCTTGATGAGCAAAGGCGCCCAGCGCGACATCCTTCACTCTTCCAAGCAATTCTTTGAAAGTCGGGTTGCCCGAAACATCCGTCCGCAAAACCAAAGTATTAACAAAAAAACCTATGGATTGCTCTGTTTCCACCCGGCTTCTGCCCGCAATGGGCGAGCCGACCAAAATGTCTTCCTGCCCGGAATAGCGATAGAGCAGCGTCTTGAAAGCCGCCAGCAGAGTCATGAAAAGTGTTGCCCCGGATTTTCGGCCAAGCTGTTTCAGTCCCTCAACGAGTTCAGGCCGGATAATGTAGGACTGGGTGCCCCCACGAAAGCTCTGCACCAGGGGACGCGGCCGATCGGTGGGCAATTCCAGGAAATCCTTTGCACCTGCAAGTCGATTCTTCCAATAGCCGGCTTGTTTGGCCAGCACGTCACCCGTCAACCATTCACGTTGCCAGACTGCGTAATCGGCATACTGAATTTTCAGTTCAGGCAGGTCTGCGCTTGTTCCAGAACAATTCGCGGCATATAGAGTGGAGAGTTCTCTGAAAAATATCCCCATCGACCATGCATCGGTTGCAATGTGATGGATGGTGACCACCAGGATGTGCCCTGCAGAGTCCAACTTGATAAGCAGAGCCCGCATCATGGTATCCTGGGATAAATTGAAAGGGCGCCGGGCTTCGACGATCATCAGGCGTTGGGCTTCGGCCTCCCGCAAACTGGGTAGAGTTTTCGTTAAATCCACCAGCGGTAAATCCACGGCTGAAATGTCGCTGATTACCTGCACGGGAGTTCCCTCCACCGAAACAAATCGTGTGCGCAAGGCCTCATGTCTCGCAACGATTGCATCGAGGGACCGCTGAAGAGCCAATACATCCAGGTTCCCAGCCAACCGGAAGGCGGTGGGAAAATTGTAGAGCGGACTTTCGGGAGTCAGCTGGTCGAGAAACCACAATCGTTGCTGGGCAAACGCGAGGTCAATGTGATTTGGCTTCAAACGACGTGGAATCGAGGAGGCCCTGGCGTTACCTTTTCCAACACCTTGCAAACGTCTTTCAAGAAGAGTTGGTTTTTGGGTTGAAGCTTCTGGTTGCCCGGAAGCCAGTTCGTTTTCTAGTAACATTTTATTGTTCAAGAGGTAGTTGATTGCAATCCCGAGCCGGCAACCTGGGATAGGTTAATAAATCCGGCAGCCAGTTTCTCAAACGGCATCTTCGTCGGAGAATGATTCCCTCCTGCCGGCTGCAAAAGCCAAGCAGAGGGAAAAAATGCTCCGAGTTCATCAGGCAGATTTCCAGCCGCATACTTTGGGAAGAGCTCATGAACATTCTAGTGGATAAGCAGATATTGGCTCTTTCGATAAACCCAGATTGGCTCTGCCGTTCACTTTCCCTCCTTGTCTCTTCCGCTATTTAGCTTTCCCAAATGTCCTGGCGGCGGCAAAACAGAAGCCCTGAACAGATGATCACTCCTGATTGCAAGGCAGTCGCCGGGTCCTGCCAAAGCAGCCGGGCGACGCATCCCCTTACGATAAAAGCAAATCTGTTGACTCCGCCAGTAACCGAGCGATGTTGGGTCCAATGAAGCTTTACTCACCATAATCGTGGTCAAATGCTACTGACGGAATAGTGAAATCGTAAGTAGGTGAATACCGCACAGCTGCAGGAGTAAAGAACCCAATGATAAAACGAATGGGCGAAGATTTTAATACTACTACTTTGATACATGGCGTGGGTTAACCGTGTCTGTGCCGGAATGATTTACCCGGATAAAACATTTCGACTGCTCCCTAAAGAGCGACTAAGTATGTGAATAAGAGACAGATTGATAAAACCGTGCTAAACTGAGTTGTTAATCATGATACGTAGAGATTTTGTAGGTCTTCACCCCATTGGACGTGGGGACTCGCTCGTCTACTTTCGAGTTTTTATAGTGGAATCCCTTTACTGGTGAAAAACGAAATTCGCATTTTGATGCTGGAGGATGAGGCCAGGGATGTTACCCTGGCAAATCGTGCTCTTAAAGAAGGAGATATTCCTTTTTCTTTAAAAAGAGTGGTAACGCGTTCGGCCTTTCTCAATGAATTACAAAAGAATACGCCTGATCTGATTATTTCAGATCATGCGCTTCCGGACTTCGACGGATCGGCAGCTTTACAGCTGGCGAGAGAGAAATCACCTGACATCCCGTTCATTTTCTTTACGAGTTCGCTCGGTGAGGAAAATATTCTGGACAATCTCAAAATGGGAGCCAGCGACTACGTCCTGAAGCACCGAATCAATGATCTCGCACCGGCTGTTCGACGGGTATTACGTGAGAAGGAGGAACGGATTCGCAGAAAGCAGGCTGAAGCCGCGCTACGAAAGAGCGAGGAACAGCTTCGGGCATTAATCGAAAATGTAACTGATTACGCGATCTACATGCTGGACATTGAAGGCCGCGTGGCAAGCTGGAATGCGGGGGCAGAACGCATGAAGGGCTACCAGGCCGAGGAAGTTATCGGCAAACCATTTTCCGTATTTTTTAGCGGGGAAGATGCCGAAAGCCGCATTCCCGAATCTCTTTTAAGGCGCTCGCCGATAGAAGGCACTACGAAACATCAGGGATGGTGCGTTCGCAAGGACGGAACCCGGTTCTGTGCCAGTTGGAGCATTACCCCAGTGCGGGATGGTTCGGGAAAAATCAATGGCTTCAGCACCGTAACACGTGATGTGACCGAGCAGGCAAAGGCTGAGGAAGCATTGCAAAAAAGTGAAGAGCGGTATCGATTACTGGTTGAATTTTCCCCATGCGGGGTACTCGTGCACAGCGGTGGACGCGTGATTTTTAGCAATTCGACAGCGGCAAAAATGCTGGGCGCAAAAGATCTCCAGCAAATGCTTGGCAGATCAATTCGCGACTTCATCCATCCAGATTGCTGGGCGGCCGTGGAAAAACGCATTGAATCGCTGCATGCAGGCAAAATCGTGCCTTTTTTGGAAGAAATCTGGGTCGGATTTGATGGAAGGCCCGTGGACGTAATGGTTGGCGCCACGCCGCTTGTATTTGAAAAGGATTTTGAGAACCCGGTGATCCAGGTCATCGCCCTTGATATTTCCGAGCTCAAACGAAGTGAAGAGGATCTTCGCAAAAGCGAGGAACGTTTTCGACTGGCCGTGGAAAGCGTCAAGGACTACGCCATTTATATGCTCGACAAGGATGGACGCGTAACGAGCTGGAACGAGGGAGCCGAACGAATTACCGGCCTTGGCGCAGATGAGGTTTTGAGCAAAGTTGTTAATCATTGCGAACCCGATAATAAGAAGGCCAAAAAGGAGGCGGCAAAGGAACTGGAACGAGCTGCAATGGAAGGAAGAATCCAAAACGAAGGATGGTGCCAACGAAAGGATGGTTCGAGTTATTATGCCATCTGGACAGTCACGGCAGTGAAGGATGCCGCCGATACAATTACCGGCTTTTTAAAGGTGGCCAGGGACGTCACGGAACGAAAACAGCATGAGGAACAGGTGGCGCGCTGGAACACTGAATTGGAACAGCGAGTGGCGGAAAGAACAGCACAATTGGAAGCCGCCAATAAGGAGTTGGAAGCCTTCAGCTATTCGGTTTCACACGACCTTCGCGCACCGTTGCGCCATATAGATGGGTTTGTAGATATACTTCAAACCACTGCCCTGGAAAAACTGGACGAGGAGAGCCGCCAGCATCTTCAAACCATCGCCGATTCCGCAAAGCAAATGGCCAAGCTGATTGATGATTTGTTGGGATTTTCGCGAATGTCGCGCGTGAAGATGAATAAGCGTCAGGTTAACCTCGCCACGTTGGTGCAGGATGCCGCCCGGCACTTGCAAGGCGATATGAAAGGCCGCGCAATTGAATGGGCGATCGGCGACCTTCCCACAGTTGAAGGTGACCCTGAAATGTTGCGTCAGGTCTTCATGAACTTGATTGATAATGCACTCAAATACAGTCGCAACCAAAAGAAGGCCCGCGTCGAAATCGGTTCCTTTCCGGAGGAGGACGATAATGTGGTATTCGTTCGCGATAATGGTGTCGGCTTTGACATGCGATATGCCGACAAGTTGTTTGGCGTTTTCCAACGTTTGCACAGGGCCGCTGAATTCGAAGGGACGGGCGTGGGTCTGGCCAATGTGCGCAGAATTATTCATAGGCATGGCGGGCGCACCTGGGCCGAAGGGGAAATTAATGCGGGCGCAACGTTTTATTTCACTCTTCCAAAAAAGGTTATTGAGTGAAGTCTATTGAATGCCATCACCACCAGTTGAATGAAGTCAGGATATATTCAGGCATTGCGGCTTTGAAACGGCTTGCAATCGCTGCTGCAGCGTTTACCATGCAATCGTCGAATTGCCTTCAGCCCACGCTTTCGACCAGCGGTTTCGGCCGTTGCCTAATCAGAAGGAGAGGCTTTCGCCCTGATTTAAACACATCCAAATGGTCAAATTTGTGAATGAGACGCTAATTGCTTATTTTTGCGCGTGAAAAAACAGATTCGTATTTTACTAGTTGAGGATGATGCTACGGATGCTGAATTGATCAAGCATGCGCTCCGGAAGGATGGCTTCATTTTCACATTTCAGCGTGTGGAAACCAGCGAAGATTACATGGAAGCAATCGATAAGGAGGTGCCGGACGTGATCCTTTCCGATTATGCGCTGCCTTCCTTCGATGGTTATACCGCGTTGTCAATTGCTCAAAAAAAATGCCCGGATGTTCCATTTATTTTCGTTACGGGAACAATGGGCGAAGAAGTTGCCATTGAAACGTTGAAGAATGGCGCAACGGATTATGTGCTCAAGCTGCGCCTGGCCCGGCTGGCTCCTGCAGTCACGCGAGCGTTACGTGAATCAAAGGAGCGTTCAGAGCGCAAACGCGCAGTAGAACAACTGCGTCAATCCCACGAACAATTGCGGGCTCTATCAATCTATTTACAGGAAATCCGCGAAGAAGAGCGCATCCGCATTTCGCGAGCAGTCCATGATGAACTGGGACAAGCGCTAACCGGATTGAAGATCGACCTTTCGTGGCTGGCCCATCGCCTGCCGAAGGAAATGACCCCGGTTTTGAACAAAGCCAGGGACATGTCGGCGCACATCGACGAAACCATTCAGACGGTGCGCCGCATTTCCACGGAACTGCGCCCCGGGATTCTCGACCATCTAGGCCTAGTGGCAGCCATTGAATGGCAGGCAAATGAACTTCAAAGTCGAACCGGCATCCATTGCAAAATTAGCAGTTCCCTGGACCACACGGTACTGGATGAGGATCTGAATACAGTGTTTTTCCGCATTTTCCAGGAAACCCTCACCAATGTGGTTCGTCATGCACATGCGACCCGGGTGGACGTGAACTTGAGGGAGGAAAATAATCGGCTTATTTTGGAGGTAAAAGACAACGGCAGGGGCATTACCAAGGAACAGATTTCAAATTTCAAGTCCATTGGGCTGTTGGGAATGCGTGAGCGGGCATCGCTTTTAGGCGGTGAAGTCGTCATCACCGGGGTCCCCAAAAAGGGCACCAGGGTGATAGTCTCAATCCCGTTGCCACTTCCAGCAACCCGGACCAACAAGCGTCACCAACAGCAACATCCTCACCATGAGAATTCTCATAGCAGACGATCACGCGGTAGTGCGACATGGGTTGAAACAAATCCTCGCCGATGAATATAAGAAGGCAACCTTCGGTGAAGCCCGCAATGCCCAGGAAGCATTGAACAAGGTTTGGAAAGAGACGTGGGATGTGGTTATCCTGGACATCACCATGCCAGGCCGCAGCGGACTGGAAGTCCTGCGCGAGATTAAAAAATCCTCACCCAGGTTGCCAGTGCTGGTATTGAGCATGCATCCAGAAAACCAATTTGCCGTGCGCGTGCTAAAAAGGGGTGCCTCGGGCTACATGACCAAGGAAAGCGCACCCGAAGAATTGGTTGGAGCCATGAAAAAAGTCCTCGCCGGGGGGCGTTATGTGAGCACCGGTCTGGCTGAAAAACTTGCCTCCTATCTCTCAGCCGACACACAGAAGCCGCCGCAGGAATTACTTTCGGACCGCGAATTCCAGGTATTACGACTTATCGCTTCCGGCAAGATTGTCAGTGAAATTGCCAAGGAACTTTCTTTGAGCGTTAAAACCATCAGCACCTACCGCACTCGCATCCTGGAAAAGATGGGGATGAAGAATAATGCTGAATTAATGCACTACGCCATCCAACATCAGTTGGTGGAATAGGCGGGCTCTCAGGATTATCGGCGCGCAAAGTCGATAAAACCTTGATTTAAATCGACCGAAAGTAGTTGCACTTTCAATTTGTCCCCAACGTCGATGCCCTGCATCCCCTGCACGACCCGGCCTTCAGCAGGAAATTTCAAAAGCCTGACGTAGGTCCCTTTTGGAGCCGCGCCGGTTACCACGCCCTCGAAGGTTTCACCGATCCGGTTACGGAGCAGGTCCGCAGCGACATCTTCGCATCAGCGTTCCACTTTCGTGCGGCATTTCGCGTTCCGTGCAGTGGCAGCAAGCTCCAGCAGTTCAGCTTCGGAATAAGGACCAGATGGCCGGCCGCAGCAGCCTTCAGAAGGCGCTGGGTAACCAAATCGGCGAAGCGACGATTGGGGGCTGTTGAATGAGTGTAATCATTCACCGCCAGACCGAAATGGCCTTCCTGTTGAACACCCGTTTTTTCCAGCACATACTCCCCCGGCCCGAGCAGCTTTACGATCGACAGGGAAAGGTCTTGAAAATGATCCGGATCAGCGGCTTGGCGGTCCAACAAAAAGTCAGCCAGAGCTTTCGGGTCTGGCACGTCGGGCAGATGCACCTGGAATTGCACGGCTATCGCCTGAATGCGATCCCACCGTTTTGGGGTTCGCACCACGCGCTGGATGGACATGCAGGCATTTTCCTTCAGGTGCTGGGCCATGGCCACATTCGCAGCCACCATGAAGCTTTCAATAATGTCATGCGCGACATTATGCTGCCTGACTTTCAAATCGGTCACCGCGCCATCTTTAACGACCGGTACAGCTTCGGTACTGCCGAATGTCAAAGCCCCCTTTTGTGAACGCAGGGTTCGTAGGCGTTTGGAAACTTCGAATTGCAGTTTCAATTGCTGCTCCAGACCCGGCACATCCGCCACTTCCTTTGGGATTGGGGTTTTTCCCTCCAACCATGGGCCCACACCTGCATAATTCAGTTTTCCAAAATTTCGGACCTGGGCACAGTAAACATCGTAACAGTTGACTTCTCCAGACGCACCCACATGCATTTCAATGATGATGGAAAGCCGATCCTGATTTCCCACCAGCGAAGTCAAATCTGTGGAGAACTCCGGTGGCAACATGGGAAAGGTTCGCACCCCTGTATAGACAGAGGTTGTGTTCAGTGCTGCGTGAGCGTCGGTCGCCGTCCCTCTTGGAATGCTTGTATCCACGTCTGCGATGGCCACGCGGAGGTTTATGGTGCCGTCCGGCAACTTTTCGGCGAACTCAATTTGATCCAGGTCACGAGATTCGGTATTATCGATTGAGGACCAAAGGAGCGAACGTAAATCCTTCAAAGGTTTAACCGAAGGTTGATTTTGCGTTTGCCGCAAACTCTGAATTTCATTCGCAATCTGCAGGGTAAAATCTGGTTGAAAGCCAGCCTCAATCATGGCTTGATGAGCCCTGGCCTTTAGATCAAACGACGGATTAGACATGTGACCATTTGATTGGAGCAAACCGGAGCTGGCAACCCAAAATAATCGGAACAATGGCTCACGGCAAAGATTGTGTTATAGTGGACTGTTTACGAAGGAAACAATTATGAGATTAAAGGGAAAAGTCGCGATCGTGAGTGGAACCAGCAGCGGTATTGGCAAGTCCATATGCGAGCGCTTTGCTGCTGAGGGAGCGCAGGTGGGAATGAACTACCGCCTGGGAGGCAAACTGGATGCAAAAGGAGCCCAGGCAGCGGCTGCGAAGATGGGGCCGAATGTAATTCCAGTGGAAGGAGATGTCAGCAAGCGAAGCGACGTTGAGAGAATGATCCAGGAGATGGTGCAGAAGTGCGGACGCCTGGATATTGCGGTGAGCAATGCGGGGATCGAGATCAAGCGACCTTTCATTGAGGTGACCGATGAAGAATGGAACAAGGTGCTTTCGGTGAACCTGTATGGAGCGTTCGTATTCACCCAGATTGCTGCGCGGCAAATGGTGAAACAAGGCCAGGGAGGCAAAATTATTTACATCTCTTCCGTGCACGAGGATATCCCCCTGCCCGAATACACTCCTTACTGTGTCACCAAAGGCGGCATTCGGATGATGATGCGCAACAATGCCATTGAACTGGCTCCGCACAAAATTAATGTAAACAACATAGCTCCTGGAGCCATTGCAACTCCCATCAATCAAAGTGTGCTCGACGATCCGGAAGCCATGAAGAAGGCCACCAGCGATATTCCTTTGCGTCGCTTCGGCACATCCGAGGAGGTAGCCAACGTGGCTTTATTTCTGGCGAGCGATGAAGCGGATTATGTGACTGGGAGCACCTACTACATCGATGGAGGGATGACGCAAAACGTCACCAAATATTAAACGGCGCATCAGCTACTCGGAATTAAGCTCGTTGTTGGGTACCGGAGTCAAGACGGGCTCGTTGAGAGGAATATGGAGTTTTTCCAGCAGTGGCGCTGCTTCC